>NZ_JBHXNW010000011.1:51976-78460 GCF_042717365.1 Streptomyces sp. NPDC058534 | reverse complement strand
ACGCGCCCCCCCCCGCCTTCGCTCGGCCCCGGGCCGCGGCGCGCCCGGGCGGGGCGGCCCCCCCGGCGGGCGCCCTACTACCGGAACATCACCGTCGACGGGCACCCCGCACGCATGCTGACCACCACGTTCGGCGACGGCACCGCCGTCCAGGTCGCGCTCCGTTCCGACGTGGCCGAGCGCGGCGTGCACCAGGCCGCCTGGCTGCTGAGCGGCATCGGCGCGGCGGGCGTGGTCGTCGCCGGACTGCTCGGCTACGCCGTCTCCCGGACCGGCCTCGCCCCCGTCACCCGGCTCACGGCCACGGCGGAGCGGGTCGCCGCCACCCGCGACCCGCGCCACCGCATCGACCTGCCCGCCGGGCCGGGTTCCGGCCGGCACCGGGACGACGAGATCACACGGCTCGCGACGACCTTCAACACGATGCTCGACGAGCTGGATCGGTCGGTGACCGCGCAGCGCCGGCTGATCGCCGACGCCTCGCACGAACTGCGCACCCCGCTGACCGCGCTGCGCACCAACGCCGAACTCCTCACCCGCGCCGACCGTCTGCCCGCCGACCGGCGCGAGCGGGCGGCCGGCGCCCTGGTCCGGCAGCTGGAGGACGTCACCACCCTGGTGAACGACCTCATCGAGCTGGCCCGGGACGAGGAACCGCAGCCGCTCCTCGAACAGATCGACCTCGCCGCGCTCACCCGGCACACCGTGACCCGCGCCCGCGAACGCTGGCCCGGCATCACCTTCACCCTGGACGTCACCGGCCGCGCGGCCGGCCTGCTGCGTCCCGGCATCCCGGCCCGGCTGGCCCGGCTGCTCGGCAACCTGCTGGACAACGGGGCCAAGTTCAGCCCGCCCGGCGGCACGGTCGAGGTCGTCCTGACCGAGCGGGAGCTGACCGTGCGCGATCACGGCCCCGGCATCGCCGACCAGGACCTGCCGCACATCTTCGACCGCTTCTACCGGGCACCGTCCGCCCGCGCACTGCCCGGTTCGGGCCTCGGGCTGGCCATGGCCCGCCAGATCGCCCGCACGCACGGCGCCGAACTCACCGCCGAGCGGGCGCCCGGAGCGGGGGCGCTGTTCCGGCTCACCCTCTGAGACCCGGGGAAGTCGCTGCCCCAACTCCCTTGACTTGAAGCGCGCTTCAAGCTGAAGACTCCCTCCCGTGCCCGGACGACCGGGCGCACATGGGGAGGAACACCATGAAGTACCGCACCATCGGCACCGACCCCGCCCACCGCCGCGAGGTGAGCGTGCTCGCGCTCGGCGCGATGCTGTTCGGGTCGCTGACCGACGAGAAGACCTCCTTCGCCGTCCTCGACCGTTACGTCGAGGCCGGCGGGAACTTCATCGACACCTCCGACAACTACGCCTTCTGGACCGACGGCGGCCAGGGCGGCCACAGCGAGGAACTCCTCGGCCGCTGGCGGCGCAGCCGGGGCGTCGGCGATGAGATCGTCATCGCCACCAAGCTCGGCGCCCGCCCGCTGGCCCCCGGCACCAGCTACACCGACAACCCGGAGGGCCTGTCCGCCAAGGTGATCCGCGAGGCCGCCGAACGCAGCCGGGACAGGCTCGGCACGGAGAAACTGGGCCTGCTGTACGCGCACATCGACGACCCCACCGTGCCGCAGCGCGAGACCGTCGAGGCGTTCGGCGAACTGGTCGCGGAGGGCACCGTCGGACTCCTCGGCGTGAGCAACCAGGCGGTGTGGCGCGTCGAACGGGCCCGCGCCCTGGCGGCCGCCGCAGGACTGCCCGGCTACGAGGTGCTCCAGTACCAGCACAGCCATCTGCGGCCCCGCTCCGACGTGCCCAGCGACCTCTTCCCGGACGGCACCCTCGGTCACGCCGGTCCCGAACTGCTCGGCTATCTGCGGGCCGAACCCGCCCTGACCCTGGTCGCCTACTCGCCCCTGCTGGCCGGCGCGTACGTCCGCGCGGACAAGCCGCTGCCCCCGGACTACGACCACCCCGGCACCCCGGCCCGGCTCGCGGTGCTCCGCGAGATCGCCCGGGAGACCGGCGCCACGGTGAACCAGGTCGTGCTCGCCTGGCAGATCGGCGCGGAGCTGCCGGTCGTCCCGCTGGCCGGCGCCTCCTCGGTGGCCCAGCTGGAGGAGAACCTGGCCGCAGTCGACCTGGAACTGACGGGGGACCAGCGGGCCCGGCTGGACGCGGCCCACTGATCCGCGTCAGGTCCTGACCAGCAGCTGGAAGTCGAACGCGTACCGGGACGCGCGGTAGATGTGCGTCCCGTACTCGACCGGCCGCCCGGTGTCGTCGTACGCCGTGCGCTGCATGGTCAGCAGCGCGGCGCCCTCCCGCTCGTCGAGGCGCTCGGCCTCCTCGCGGGTGGCGATGCGGGCGCCGACGGTCTGGCGGGCGCTGTGCAGGGTGATCCCGGACGCGCGCATCAGCCGGTACAGGCCGGTCGACTCCAGCCGGGTGTCGTCGAGTTCCAGCAGCCCCGCCGGAAGGTAGTTGCACAGCAGCGCCACCGGCTGGCCGTGGGTGAGGCGCAGCCGCTCCAGGACGGTGACCTCGGCGCCCTCTGCGACGCCGAGCGCCGCCGCCACGTCGGCGGGGGCCGGGACACCCTCGTTGCGCACCACCAGCGTGCCGGGACCCTGCCCGGCCGCCTCCAGGTCGTCGTACAGGCTGCTCAGCTCCAGCGGGCGCTTGACCTGGCTGTGCACCACCTGGGTGCCGACGCCGCGCCGCCGCACCAGCAGGCCCTTGTCCACCAGGGACTGGATGGCCTGGCGGACGGTCGGCCGGGACAGGCCCAGCCGGACCGAGAGATCGACCTCGTTGCCCAGCAGGTTCCCCGGCGCGAGGACGCCGTGCTCTATCGCCCCCTCCAGCTGCTGGGCCAGCTGGTAGTAGAGCGGCACGGGACTGCTCCGGTCGAGGGCGAAGTCCAGGGTGCTCAGCGCGGGGGCGGTCACGGCACGTGCCCGGTCGCCGGTCTTCGCCATGGACGTACCTCCGTTGCGTAGGTGACGGGGACTCAGAGGTGGTGGCGGCGGTCGGCGACAGCGTGCTCGTACCGGGCGCGGGCGTCGGTGACGGCCTCGCGTGCGGACACCTCGGCCACCGGCACGTCCCACCAGGCCTCGGCCGGGAGGGCGTCGCGGGCCGCGGCGGTCTCGACGTACACGCACGTCGGCCGGGTCGCCGCGCGGGCCGTCGACAGCGCCTCGCGCAGCTCCCGCACGGTCTTGGCGCGCAGCACGTCCATGCCGAGGCTGGCCGCGTTGGCGGCGAGGTCGACGGGGAGCGGCGCGCCGGTGAAGGTGCCGTCGGCGGCGCGGTGGCGGTAGTCGGTGCCGAAGCGCTCGGCGCCCACCGACTCGGACAGGCCGCCGATCGAGGCGTAGCCGTGGTTCTGCACCAGGACCAGCTTGACCGGCAGGTTCTCCTGCACGGCGGTGACGATCTCGGTCGGGTTCATCAGGTACGTGCCGTCCCCCACCAGGGCCCACACCGGGGTGCCGGGCGCGGCCTGCTGGACGCCGAGCGCGGCCGGGATCTCGTAGCCCATGCAGGAGTAGCCGTACTCCAGGTGGTACTGGCGCGGCGAGCGGGCCCGCCACAGCTTGTGCAGGTCGCCGGGGAGCGAACCGGCCGCGTTGATCACCACGTCCTCGTCGCCGACCACCGCGTCCAGCGCGCCCAGCACCTGCGTCTGGGTCGGTACGGCGCTGTCGTCGTCGGCGCGGAAGGCCGCCCGCACCGTCTCCTCCCAGCGGGTCCGGCCGGCCCGGTACTCGTCCTCGTACGACGACGGCACCCGGTGGCCGGACAGCGCCTCGGTCAGCGCCGTGAGCCCGGCCCGCGCGTCGCAGACCAGGGTGCGGGCGGCGAGCTTGTGGGCGTCGAAGGCGGTGATGTTGAGGTTGAGGAAGCGGACGTCCGGGTCCTGGAAGAGGGTGCCGGAGGCCGTGGTGAAGTCCGAGTAGCGGGTGCCGACGCCGATCACCAGGTCGGCGGTGCGGGCCAGGTCGTCGGCGACGGCGGTGCCGGTGTGGCCGATGCCGCCGAGGTCGGCCGGGTGGTCGTGGCGCAGGGCGCCCTTGCCGGCCTGGGTGGAGGCGACCGGGATGCCGGTGGCGTCGACCAGCGCCTTCAGTGCCGCCTCGGCCTCGCTGTGGTGGACGCCGCCGCCCGCGACGATCAGCGGGCGCCGGGCGGCGCGGAGCGCGTGGACGGCCTCGGTCAGCTCCTCGGGGTCGGGTGCCGGGCGCCGCACCCGCCAGACGCGGTCGGCGAAGAACTCCTCCGGCCAGTCGAACGCCTCCGCCTGCACGTCCTGCGGCAGCGCGAGGGTGACCGCGCCGGTCTCGGCCGGGTCGGCGAGCACGCGCATCGCCCGGAGCGCGGAGGCGAGCAGGGCCTCGGGGCAGGTGATCCGGTCGAAGTACCGGGAGACGGGGCGCAGGGCGTCGTTGACCGACACGTCGGCCTCGGCCGGATGCTCCAGCTGCTGGAGCAGCGGGCCGGCGGCGTGCGAGGCGAAGTAGTCGCCGGGCAGGAGCAGGACCGGCAGGCGGTTGATCGTCGCCAGGGCCGCGCCGGTGACCAGGTTGGTGGCGCCGGGGCCGATGGACGTCGTCACCGCCTGCGCGGACAGCCGGTTGAGCTGCCGGGCGTACCCGACGGCCGCGTGCACCATGGCCTGTTCGTTGCGTCCCTGGTGGAAGGGCATGACGGGGGGTGTGGGGGGTGTCCCCCCACCAGGCACAGTGCCGTACTCGACGAGGGCCTGGCCGACGCCCGCCACGTTGCCGTGGCCGAAGATGCCCCAGGTGCCGGCGATCAGGCGGTGCCGTACGCCGTCGCGTTCGGTGTACTGCGCGGCCAGGAAGCGCACCAGGGCCTGGGCGGTGGTCAGTCGGCGGGTGCGGGTGGCGCTCATGCGGACCTCTCCGGTGCGGTGTAGAGGGGGAGTCGGGGGTCGACGGCCTGATCCGGCCAGGTGTCGCGGATCCAGGCGTGCTCGGGGTGGTCGCAGATCAGCCAGGCGCGTTCGGCCTCCGGGCCCGCCATGACGTTGAGGTAGTACATGTGGTGGCCCGGGACGGCCATCGACGGTCCGTGCCAGCCGTCGGGGATGAGGACCACGTCGCCGTCGCGCACCTCGGCCAGCACGTCCGTGCCCCGCCCCTGCCCCGACGGGGAGACCCGCTGGTAGCCGAGGCCGGGGGTGCCGTCGTGATCCGCGAACTCGAAGTAGTAGATCTCCTCCAGCACCGATTCCTCGCCGGGCCGGTGCTCGTCGTGCTTGTGCGGCGGGAAGGACGACCAGTTGCCGCCCGGGGTGAGCACCTCGACCGCGATCAGCTTGTCGCACTCGAAACCCTGTCCATCCGCGGCGGCCGCACCGAAGTTGTTGACCTGCCGCGAGCAGTTCCCGGTGCCGCGCAGCTCCACCGGCACGGAGGACGCCGGGCCGTACCGGGCGGGCAGGCGGCGGGTGCAGCGGGCGCCGGTGAGGGCGAAGCGGCCGCCGCCGGTCGAGGTCACGGTCGTACGGGCGTCGCGCGGCACGTACGCGAAGTCGCTGACGCCGCTGAACACGCTGTCGCGGCCGGTGAGTTCGAAGGTGTCCTGGCCGAAGTCGTCGGCGGTGGCGACGGTGCAGCCGCCGCTCAGCGGCAGGACGATCCACTCGCTCTCGCCGCTGTCGAAAGTGTGGCTGCCGCCGGGCGGCAGGTTCAGGACACGCAGGCCGGAATAGCCCCAGCCGGCGCTCTCGGGTGTCACGTCCACGGCGTACGGGCCGTCCGCCCCCGCCTTGCCCGCTGGAAGGTGATACGTCATCGCCTACTCCTCCGCCTCTCCTCGGTCACAGCAGTCCGACGGCCGTGTCCACCGCCTGTTCGACGCTGCCCTCGGCCGGGTAGAGCAGCGAGCGGCCGACGACCATGCCCTGCACGGTGGGCAGCGTGAGCGCCTTGCGCCAGCGTTCGTAGGCGGCGCTCTGGTCGGCGGGCGAGCCGCCTATGTCGCCGCCGAGCAGTACGGCGGGCAGCGTGCTGGTCTCCAGGACCTCACCCATGTCCTCCGGGTCGTCGGTGACGGGCAGTTTCAGCCAGGTGTAGGCGGAGGTGCCGCCGAGGCCGGAGGCGATGGCGACGGAGCGGGTGACGGCCTCGGCGGTCAGGTCGTTGCGGACCCGGCCGTCGACCCGCCAGGAGATGAACGGCTCCACGAACAGCGGCAGTCCGCGCTCCGCCATGGCGTCCACGGCGCGGGCGGCGGCCTCCATCGTGGCCAGCGAGCCGGGATCGTCGTAGTCGATGCGCAGCAGCAGTTTCCCCGCGTCGAAGCGCAGCCGGGCGATGTCCTGGGCGCGGTGCCCGGTGAAGCGGTCGTCCATCTCGAAGGCGGCGCCCGCGAGGCCCCCGCGGTTCATCGACCCCATGACGACCTTGTTCTCCAGCACCCCGAGCAGCAGCAGGTCGTCCAGCACGTCGGCGGTGGCGAGCACACCGTCGACGCCCGGCCGGGACAGCGCGGTGCACAGGCGCTCCAGCAGGTCGGCCCGGTTGGCCATGGCGAGCCGGCGGTCGCCGACGCCGAGCGAGCCGCGGGCCGGATGGTCGGCCGCCACGATCATCAGCCGGCCGGAGTCGCCGATCAGCGGCCGGCGTGCCCGGCGGGCCGCGGCCTCGGCGACCGCCTCCGGCTGCCGGGCTCTGACCGTGGTGAGGTCGGGGATGCTGAGGGACAAGACGAAGCTCCGTTCAGGGAGTGGCTCGCGCGAGGAGGTCGTCGACCTCGGCCCCGGTGGGCATCGCGGAGGAGCAGGCGAGTCGGGAGGCGACGAGGGCGCCGGCCGCGTTGGCGTACCGCATGATCCGCTCCAGCTCCCAGCCGGAGAGCAGACCGTGGCACAGGGAACCGCCGAACGCGTCGCCCGCGCCGAGGCCGTTGACCACCTCGACCGGCACCGGTGGCACCTCGGCGCTGCGGCCGTCGCGGTGCACGGCCAGGACGCCCTTCGGCCCCTGCTTGACGACGGCCAGCTCCACGCCGGCCGCCAGCAGCGCCTCGGCGCAGGCCCGCGGCTCGCGGACACCGGTGGCGATCTCGCACTCGTCCACGTTGCCGACCGCGACGGTCGCGTGCCGCAGCGCCTCGGCGTAGTACGGCCGGGCCTGGTCGGGGTCGGTCCAGAACATCGGCCGCCAGTCGAGGTCGAAGACGGTGGTGCCGGCCTTGGCGCGGTGGGCGAGCGCGGCCAGGGTCGCCGTGCGGCTCGGCTCCTCGCTCAGCCCCGTCCCGGTGATCCAGAAGACGCGCGCGGCGCGGATCGCGTCCAGATCCAGCTCCTCCGGGTGGATCTCCAGGTCGGGAGCCTTGGGGCGGCGGTAGAAGTACAGGGGGAAGTCGTCCGGCGGGAAGATCTCGCAGAAGGTCACGGGCGTCGGGTAGGCGGCCACCGGTGTGGCCCAGCGGTCGTCGACGCCGAACTCCTTGAGCGCCCGGTGCAGGTAGCCGCCGAACGGGTCGTCCCCGGTCCGGGTGATGACGGCCGTGACGCGGCCGAGCCGGGCGGCGGCGACCGCCACGTTCGAGGCCGAACCGCCGAGAAACTTGCCGAAGGTCTCAACCTCCGCCAGGGGTACGCCCGTCTGCAAGGGATAGAGATCGACCCCGATGCGGCCCATCGTGATCAGATCGAAACGCGGGACTGACTCGGCCATGTGCGACGCTCCTCGGGCTGGGCGGGGGCCTGCCGCCTCCCAGGTGTATGACTCCTGGACGACGCTGTCAATAGTTTGTACTTACATTCGGACCTGTGAGTGAAATGATGTCTTGACAAAGTCTTGACAGCGGGCGCCCCAAGGACTTGTATCCGGTCCCAGCGCAACAGCCGTTCTTCTCCGGTCTGGCACACGGCTTCCCGTCGCACAGTCGCACAGTGAGGTGCAGGAAAGATGGACCGCTCTTCGCACGCCCGCTCCCGCAGATTCGCCCCTGCCGTGGCCCTCGCCGCCGCCGCGGCCCTGACCCTCGCCGGCTGTTCCAGCAGCTCGGGCGGGAAGAAGGCCGACGAGGAGGGGGGCTCGGGCGCCTCCGCGGGCAAGGCGAACACCCCCCGTATGACCGTCGCCCTGGTCACCCATCAGGCGCCCGGCGACACCTTCTGGGACATCGTCCGCAAGGGCGCCGAGGCCGCGGCCGCCAAGGACAACGTCAAGCTCGTCTACTCCGCCGACCCGAACGCGGGCAACCAGGCCAACCTGGTGCAGAACGCGATCGACCAGAAGGTCGACGGCATCGCCGTCACCCTCGCCAAGCCGGACGCCCTGAAGAGTGTCCTCGGCAAGGCGGAGAAGGCCGGCATACCCGTCGTCGGGCTCAACTCCGGCCTGGCGGACTGGAAGAAGCTCGGCCTGATGGAGTTCTTCGGCCAGGACGAGACCGTGGCCGGCGAGGCGCTCGGCAAGCGGCTCAACGAGGACGGCGCCAAGAACGCCGTCTGTGTGATCCACGAGCAGGGCAACGTCGGCCTGACCCAGCGCTGCGAGGGCGTGAAGAAGACCTTCGAGGGGTCGATCGAGAACCTCTACGTCAACGGCACCGACATGCCCTCGGTGAAGTCGACCGTCACCGCCAAGCTCAAGCAGGACGGCGACATCGACCACCTCGTCACGCTCGGCGCCCCCTTCGCCATGACGGCCGTGCAGGCCGTGGACGAGTCCGGCAGCGAGGCCAAGGTCGCCACCTTCGACCTCAACAAGCAGCTGACCGGCGCCATCGAGAAGGGCGACATCGAGTTCGCCGTCGACCAGCAGCCCTACCTCCAGGGCTACCTGGCCGTCGACGGCCTGTGGCTCTACAAGAACAACGGCAACTACAGCGGCGGCGGTGAGCAGCCCGTGCTGACCGGCCCGGCCTTCGTCGACAAGTCCAACGTGAAGGCCGTCGCCGAGTTCGCCTCGAAGGGCACCCGGTGATGAGCATGGCCCAACAGGCTGAGCCGGCGGTTACCACACCGCCGGCTCCCGGCCCCGAGGAGACCGACGGGCGGACCCGCGAGCGCTCGGTGGCGCTGCGGGTGCTCGCCCGGCCCGAGGTCGGGGTCTTCCTCGGCGCCGTCGCCGTGTTCGTCTTCTTCCTGATCGCCGCCCCCTCGGTCCGCGACGGCGGCTCCATGGCGACGGTCCTCTACCAGTCGTCCACCATCGGCATCATGGCGCTGCCGGTGGCCCTGCTGATGATCGGCGGCGAGTTCGACCTGTCGGCCGGTGTCGCCGTGGTCGCCTCCGCGCTCACCGCGGGCATGCTCAGCTACCAGCTGACCGTGAACGTCTGGATGGGCGTGATCGTCGCTCTCGTGGTCTCTCTCGCGGTCGGCGCGTTCAACGGCTGGGTGCTGATGAAGACCGGCCTGCCGAGCTTCCTGGTGACGCTCGCCACCTTCCTGATCCTCCAGGGCGTCAACCTCGCCGTCACCAAACTCGTCACCGGCAACGTTGCCACCGACGACATCAGCGACATGGACGGCTTCGACCAGGCCAAGGCCGTCTTCGCCTCGTCCTTCGACGTCGGCGGGGTCGAGGTGAAGATCACCGTGTTCTACTGGCTGGTCTTCGCGGCCCTGGCCACCTGGGTGCTGCTCCGCACCAAGTACGGCAACTGGATCTTCGCGGTCGGCGGCAGCAAGGAGTCCGCCCGCGCGGTCGGTGTGCCCGTCACCTTCACCAAGATCACGCTGTTCATGCTGGTCGGCTTCGGCGCCTGGTTCGTCGGCATGCACCAGCTGTTCTCCTTCAACACCGTGCAGTCCGGCGAGGGCGTCGGCCAGGAGCTGATCTACATCGCCGCGGCCGTGATCGGCGGCTGTCTGCTCACCGGCGGCTACGGTTCCGCCATCGGCCCGGTCTTCGGCGCCTTCATGTTCGGCATGGTGAACCAGGGCATCGTCTTCGCCGGCTGGAACCCCGACTGGTTCAAGGCCTTCCTCGGCGTGATGCTGCTCGGCGCCGTCCTGATCAACCTGTACGTCCGCCGCGCGGCGACCCGGAGGTGACGGAAATGACCACCAAGACCCCCGGCACCCACGGTGCCGTCCGCACGGACCCCGCCCCCGGGCAGGACGGCCCGATCGTCGAACTGCGCGGCACGGGCAAGGCGTACGGGAACATCCGCGCCCTGCACGGCGTCGACCTCGCCGTCCACCCCGGCCGGGTGACCTGCGTGCTCGGCGACAACGGCGCCGGCAAGTCCACCCTCATCAAGATCATCTCCGGGCTGCACCAGCACACCGAGGGTGAGTTCCTCGTCGACGGCGAGCCGGTGCGCTTCACGACCCCGCGCGACGCCCTCGCGCGCGGCATCGCCACGGTCTACCAGGACCTCGCCACCATCCCGCTGATGCCGGTGTGGCGGAACTTCTTCCTCGGCTCCGAGATGACCAAGGGCCCCTGGCCCGTGCGCCGCCTCGACATCGCCCGCATGAAGCGGACCGCCGACGAGGAACTGCGCAACATGGGCATCGTCCTGGACGACCTGGAACAGCCCATCGGCACCCTCTCCGGCGGCCAGCGCCAGAGCGTCGCCATCGCCCGCGCCGTCTACTTCGGCGCCCGCGTCCTCATCCTCGACGAGCCCACCGCCGCCCTCGGCGTCAAGCAGTCCGGCGTGGTCCTCAAGTACATCGCCGCAGCCCGCGAGCGCGGCCTCGGCGTCATCTTCATCACCCACAACCCCCACCACGCCTACATGGTCGGCGACCACTTCAGCGTGCTGCGCCTCGGCACCCTCGAACTCAGCGCCGCCCGCGCCGGTATCACCCTCGAACAGCTCACCAACCACATGGCGGGCGGCGCCGAACTGGCCGCCCTCAAGCACGAGCTGGCCCAGGTCGGCGGGGTCGACGTCGAGGCGCTGCCGGACGAGGAGCCGCAGGACATGGCGTCGCAGGACACGGTGCCGGGGGACACTCCACCCGACACCGACACCGACACCGACACCGACACCGACACCGACACCGACACGCCCCGCACCGACGCACCGCACACCGTCGAAGGGAAGACCTGACATGCCCGCTGCCCTGGACCGCATCCGCGTCGGCTCGGCACCCGACTCCTGGGGCGTCTGGTTCCCCGACGACCCTCAGCAGGTGCCCTGGGAACGCTTCCTGGACGAGGTCACCGAGGCCGGGTACGACTGGATCGAGCTGGGCCCCTACGGCTACCTCCCCACCGACCCGGCCCGGCTCACCGACGAGGTGACCCGGCGCGGACTCAAGGTCTCCGCGGGCACCATCTTCTGCGGACTGCACCGCGGCCCCTCCGAGTGGGACGCCACCTGGGAGCAGGTCGGCCGCGTCGCCGCCCTGACGCGGGCCATGGACGCCAAGCACCTGGTCGTCATCCCGTCCTTCTGGCGCGACGACAAGACCGCCGAGATCCTGGAGCCGCCGGAGCTGACCGGCGAGCAGTGGACCCACCTGACCCGGGGCATGGAACGCCTCGCCCGCGAGGTGCGCGACACCTACGGCCTGGACATCGTCGTCCACCCGCACGCCGACACCCACATCGACACCGAGGAGCACGTCGAGCGCTTCCTCGACGCCACCGACTCCGGCCTGGTCAACCTCTGCCTGGACACCGGCCACTACGCCTACTGCGGCGGCGACAGCGTCAAACTGATCGAGACCTACGGCGAGCGCATCGGCTACCTGCACCTCAAGCAGGTCGACCCGGAGATCCTCGCCGAGGTGCGGGCGGGCGGGGTGCCCTTCGGGCCGGCCGTGCAGCGCGGGGTGATGTGCGAACCGCCGGCCGGCGTGCCGGAGCTGGGCCCGGTGCTCACCGCCGCCCAGAAACTGGACGTGGACCTGTTCGCCATCGTCGAGCAGGACATGTACCCCTGCGAGCCGGAGAAGCCGCTGCCCATCGCCGTGCGCACCCGGAAGTTCCTGCGCTCCTGCGGCGCCTGAGGCCGACCGCGCCGGCGGGCGGGTCCCGCCGGTGCGCCACTCGGCGGGCCGTTGTCAGTGGTGCGCGCTAGCGTGCCCAGCACTGGCACTTTCGTCCCGACCCGGGAGGCGTCATGACCTCGCGACTCAACCCCTACCTCACCTTCGACGGCGACGCCCGACAGGCGATGGCGTTCTACGAGCAGGTGCTCGGCGGCACCCTGGCGCTGAACACCTTCGGCTCGTCCGGCATGCCCGACCCCGCCTACGCCGACAAGATCATGCACGGCATGCTGGAGACCCCCAGCGGCTTCACCCTGATGGGCGCCGACACCCCGCCCGGGATGGACCACGCGCCGGGCAACAACTTCTCGGTGAGCCTCAGCGGCGACGACACGGCCGAGCTGCGCGGCTACTGGGAGAAGCTGTCGGCCGGCGGCTCCGTCTCCGTGCCGCTGGAGAAGCAGATGTGGGGCGACGTCTTCGGCATGTGCACGGACCGGTTCGGCATCCCCTGGATGGTGAACATCAGCGAGCCGACGGGCTGACCCCGCCGGCTCGTCGGCCTTCTCGTCCCGCCGTGAGCGCTCGGCTCAGCCCCGCCGCACCTCCGCGATCGTCACGGGGCGGTGCTCGCGCAGCGACAGCGTGCACGCCTCGGCGATCCACCCCGCCTCCAGCGCGTCCTCGATCGTGCAGGGCGAGGGGCGCCCGCCCGCGACGACCTCGGTGAACGCGCCGAGTTCGGCGCGGTAGGCGGCGGCGAACCGGTCCATGAAGAAGTCGTGCGGCGTGCCCGCCGGGAAGGTCACGCCGGGCTCGACCGAGCGCAGCGGCAGCCTGTCCTCCAGGCCGACGGCGATGGAGTCCGCGAAGCCGTGGATCTCCATGCGGACGTCGTGACCACGCGCGTTGTGACGGCTGTTGGAGACCACGGCGATCGTGCCGTCGTCCAGGGTGAGGACCGCGCCGGTCGTGTCGGCGTCGCCCGCCTCCCTGATGTACTCGGCACCCCGGTTGCCGCCGACGGCGTACACCTCGGTCACCTCGCGGCCGGTCACCCAGCGGATGATGTCGAAGTCGTGCACCGAGCAGTCCCGGAAGATGCCCCCGGAGGCGGCGACGTACGCGGCGGGCGGCGGCGCCGGGTCCAGCGTGGTCGACCGCACCGTGTGCAGCTTGCCCAGCTCGCCCCCCAGCACCGCCTCCCGCGCGGCGGCGAATCCGGCGTCGAAGCGCCGGTTGAAGCCGATCTGCACCGGCACGTCGCGGCCCGCGACCGCCTTGAGCACGTCGACGCCCTCCGCCATGGTCCGGGCGACGGGCTTCTCGCAGAAGACCGGCACGCCGGCCTCGACGGCGGCCACGATCAGCTCGGGGTGGGCGTCGGTCGCCGCGGCGACCACCACACCGTCCACGCCGGCGGCCAGCACCGCCTCCGGCGAGGCGGCGACCTCGGCGCCGAACCGGTCGGCGGCGGCCCGCGCGGCGTCCGCGAACGGGTCGGCGACGACCAGCGAGTCGACGGCGGCGAGTCCGGAGAGGGTCTCGGCGTGGAAGGCGCCGATGCGGCCGAGGCCGAGGATTCCGATACGCATGTTCTTCGCTGCTCCTTGTGCGTGGTTGCCGCGGCCGGTACTCGGTCGAGTCCGCACGGCACGTTCTGGTCCCGTTCCCACTCTCAGCTCTCGCGCCGCGCGCCGGCGGCCCGCAGTTCCTCGCGCAGCGCCTCGGGGGTCCACCGCTCGCCCAGCGCCCGCCGTACGACGTCCGCCTGCGAGGGCGGGGCCAGTCCGTCGACCGGCGGGTCACGGTCGAGGTTGGTGGGGAAGGGGTAGCCCTCGGCGCTCGCGGCGATCACGTTCTCCAGCCACCGCTCGTCCACGCCCCGGGCCCGGCGCTCCAGCAGCACGGGATAGACGGCGTTCACCACGGCCTCCCGGTCCACGCTCTCCATGGCACGGCCGAACGCGGAGGAGATCTGGAGCAGGTTGGCCATGCGGCGGATGTGCGCCGAGCGGTTGGTACCGGCCGCGTGGAACAGCGCGGGGCTGAAGAAGACCGCGTCGCCCTTGGCGAGAGGCAGCTGGATGTGACGCGCCTCGAAGTACGCCCGGAACTCAGGGAGCCGCCAGGCCAGGTAGCCCGGTGCGTACTTCTGGGAGTGCGGCAGGTACATCGTGGGCCCGGACTCCACGGGCATGTCGCGGTGCGCGACCGCGCCCTGGAGCGTGAGCACGGGCGAGAGGCGGTGCACGTGCGCCGGGTAGGCGGCGGCGGCCTCGTTGGAGAGGAACCCCAGGTGGTAGTCGCGGTGCACGGTCTGCGCGGTGCCGCCCGGGTTGACCACGTTGATCTGTGAGGTCACCTGGTATCCGGGGCCCAGCCAGGCGCGGGCGACCAGGGCGAGCGCATCGTTGGCGTAGTACTCGGCGAAGGACTCGGGGTCGTGCAGGGCCGTCTTCTCCAGGGCGTTCCACACCCGGTCGTTGGCGCCGGGCGCGGCGAAGTGGTCGCCCGCGGTGGCGCCCGAGGCCCGCTGGGCGTCGATCAGGGCGTCGAAGACGGCGGTGGCCCGGTCCACGACCGCCGGGTCCGGGAACGCGCCCCTGAGGACGACGATGCCGGGGCCGTCGGCCAGGGCGTGGACCAGTTCGGCCGCCGTCCCCGGGTCGTCGCGCAGCCCTCCGGCCTCGTAGACGGGGACGTTCCGCTCGACCGCGACGGCCCTGGGGTGGTCGGCCGGGTCGGTGGCGCGCTCGACCAGCGCGCGGAAGGCGTCGAGGTCGCAGTCCCGTTCGGAGAGCCGGGTGCCATGGGCGGGGACGGGCGTGGCGGACATCGTCGTCCTTTCGCTGACAGGGGCGGCACGATGCTGTCATTCTTGTCCTGACAAACGGCGCGAACAACCAGCAGACGACCATCAAAAACCCCTCAGGACACAGGCGCGGGGTCTGGAGGAGCCGGTCATGGGCCATCCCTTCCCGATCAGGGAGATCGCACGTCAGGCGGGGCTGAGCGAGGCCACGGTCGACCGGGTGCTCAACGGGCGGGGCGGGGTGCGGGAGTCCACCGCGGACGAGGTGCGCCGGGCCATCGCCGACCTGGACCGGCAGCGCACCCAGGTCCGGCTGGTCGGCCGCACCTTCATGATCGACATCGTGATGCAGTCCCCGGAACGCTTCTCCACCGCCGTGCGCGCCGCCCTGGAGGCCGAACTGCCCTCCCTGCACCCCGCCGTCGTGCGCTCGCGCTTCCACTTCCGTGAGACCGGCCCGGCCGGCGAGCTGACCGCGACCCTGGACCGGATCGCCCGGCGCGGCTCGCAGGGAGTGATCCTCAAGGCGCCGGACCTGCCCGAGGTGGCCGCCGCGGTGGGCCGCCTGACCGCGGCGGGCGTGCCCGTCGTGACCCTGGTGACGGACCTGCCCGCCGCCTCCCGGCTCGGCTACGTGGGCATCGACAACCGAGCGGCCGGCGCGACCGCCGCCCATCTGACGGGCCAGTGGCTCGGCGACCGTCCCGGCAACGTCCTCACCAGTCTCAGCAGCGGCTTCTTCCGCAACGAGGAGGAGCGCGAGATGGGCTTCCGCGCCGTCATGCGCGCCCGGCACCCGGAGCGCGTCCTCGTGGAGATCGCCGGGGGCCAGGGACTGGACGCCACCCAGTACGACCTGGTCCGGGCCGCGCTGGAACGCGATCCGGAGATCCGCGCGGTCTACTCGATCGGCGGCGGCAACATCGCCACCCTGCGGGCCTTCGCCGACCTCGGCCGCACCTGCGCGGTGTTCGTCGCACACGACCTGGACCAGGACAACACCCGCCTGCTGCGCGAGCACCGGCTGTCCGCCGTGCTCCACCACGACCTGCGGCAGGACCTGCGCGAGGCCTGCCGGCTCGTGATGCGGGCACACGGCGCACTGCCGCCCGCGGGCCCGTCCCTGCCCTCCGCGATCCAGGTGGTCACCCCCTACAACATGCCGCCCGGCACCGCGGCCGTGTGACGTGCGGCGGGGACCGCGGCGGTGGGCTGTCCGCGACCAAGTGACGTGCGTGTGACCTGGGGCGGTCGGCCGCTGCCGTACTCCGCCATGGTTCGGGCTGGTTCCCGCGGGGCCCGGCGGACGGTCCGGGCGAGTCGATCGCCCGCGGTCAGGCGGGCACCTCGGGAGTGACCCAGGCGCCGCTCAGCGCCGACCGCGCCATCGCGTCCAGTACGGCGGCGCTGTGCACGGCGTCCGGCAGGCCGGCGCCGTGCGGCACGCCCTCCGCGACCGAGCGCAGGAAGCGGTACGCCTCCACCACCTTGAGGTCGTCGTAGCCCATGGCGTTCGCGGCACCCGGCTGGAAGGCGGCGAACTCGCCGTGCCCGGGGCCCACGTACACGGTGGAGACCGGCTGGTCCTGGTACCCCGTGCCCCGGCTGACGCCCAGCTCGTTCATGCGGCGGAAGTCCCAGAACACCGCGCCCGTGGTGCCGTGCACCTCGAAGCCGTAGTTGTTCTGCTCCCCGACCGAGACCCGGCAGGCCTCCAGGACACCCCGGGCGCCGGACGCGAAGCGCAGCAGGCAGTTGACGTAGTCCTCGTTCTCGACCGGCCCCAACTCGCCGCCCACGGCCCGCGAGTGTCCCGCCGTCGCGGCGGTGGGGCGGGCGCGCTGGGGCAGGAAGATCGCCGCGTCGGCGGTCAGGGACGCGATGTCGCCGAGCAGGAAGCGGGCCAGGTCGGCGCCGTGCGAGGCCAGGTCGCCGAGCACCCCGCTGCCGCCGCGCTCACGCTCGTAGCGCCAGGTCAGCGCGGACTCCGGATGGGCGGCGTAGTCGCTGAAGAGGCGGATGCGGACATGCGTGACGGTGCCGATCTCACCGGCGGCGATCAGGTCGCGGGCCGCCTCCACGGCGGGCGCGTTGCGGTAGTTGAAGCCGACCGCGCCCTGGACGCCGGCCGCGGCGACCGCGTCCGCGACCGCGCGGGCGTCGCCGGTGGTCAGGCCGACCGGCTTCTCGATCCAGATGTGCTTGCCGGCCTCCGCCATCGCCACGGCGATCTCGCGGTGCAGGAAGTTCGGCGCGGTGATGCTGACCGCGCCGACGCGCGGGTCGGCGGCCACCTCCCGCCAGTCACGGGTCGTCGACGCGAACCCGAACTGCGCGGCGGCCTCCTCGGCCCGCCCCGGCACCTCCTCGGCGACCGCCACCAGCTCCGGCCGCAGGGCGAGCCGCGGGTAGTGGTGCCGGACGCGGGCGTACGCCTGGGTGTGCACCCGGCCCATCCAGCCGAAACCGACGACGGCGACCCCGAGTGCGTCGACCATGAGAGCCCCTCTTCGGACCTGTCCGTGATCTGTCCAGGCCACCCTGGGCGGGCGTCGGCATCATGTCAACCTTTTGACAGGACAAACCTCAGGACCTCAGGAGCTGCCGAGGTTGATCGCGTACGCCTTGCGCAGCGTCTCGTGCACCGTCCACGTCGTACGGTCGCCCTCGCGCAGTACGGCCAGGTCGCCGGGCCCGACCGTCAGCGTCGGACCGCCCGCGACCTCGATGGTGGCCGAGCCGCTGAGCACGACGAACAGTTCGTCCGCCTCGGTGTCCGTGACCACGCCCGGCGTGATCTGCCAGATGCCCCGCACCTGGCGGCCGTCCGGCGACTCCCAGACCACCTTGCCGGTCACCTCGGGGCCACCGGACACGATCTGGTCGGGGGAGAGCGGCTCGGGTTCGAGTTCCGCGTCGGGCACGTGGACGACGAAGCTGTGGTTCATGCCCCGACGCTAGCCGGGGCACACGGCGGCGCGGGGGAGACAGGGTGTGGGGAAACCGGCCGGGTGCTACGACACTCCGTCAACGCGCTTCGTGTGGCGGGCGGGCGGCGCCATCGCCCTGGCCGCCGCACGCGGGGAGCGGGTCACCATCGCCTGCCTGACCTTCGGCGAGCGCGGCGAGTCCGCCAAGGCCTGGCGGGAGGGGAGGACGCCGGCGGAGATCAAGGCACTCCGCCGGGAGGAGGCCGAGCGGGCCGCCGCCGCCCTCGGCGCCGAGGTCCGCTTCTTCGACGCCGGCGACTACCCGCTGACCGCCACCCCCGAACACGCCGGCGGCATCCTCTCCGCCTACGTGGCCCTGTGGATCGTGGAGCCGCTCGGCTGGCGCGCCGCCTTCTGGGTCTGCGTGATCCCGCTGCTCTTCGTCCCCGTGCTCCTGAGGTACCTGCCCGAGTCGCTGAGCTTCCTGGTCGCCCAGGTCCGGACCGACCGGGCCCGCGAACTGGCCGTCCGTTACGACGTCGAACTCCCCGCGGCCCCCGCCTCCGCCGCCGCCCGCTGGGAGAGTCTCGCCTGCGGTTGGCCTGGTCGGACGGGTGGCGGGGAAGGTCCTGGCTCGGCCGACCGCCGGTCATGCGGTTGGCCTGGTCGGACGGGTGGCGGGGAAGGTCTTGGCTCGGCCGACCGCCGGTCCTGCGGCCGGCCCCGTCGGACCAGTGGGCGGGCAAGGTCCCCGGCCCAGCCGGCCGTCGGTTACCCGGTCGGCCCGGTCGACGGGTGGGCGGGCAGGCCCCGGGCCCGGCCGACCGTCGGTCGGCTCATCGCCCCCGGCGTGACAGCCACGCGGCCGTCAGGGCGCCGGAGATGTTGTGCCAGACGGAGAAGACCGCGGCCGGGAGTGCCGCTAGAGGGCTGAAGTGGGCCGTGGCCAGGGACGCCGCGAGGCCGGAGTTCTGCATGCCGACCTCGAAGGCCATCGCCCGGCTGCCGGGCTCACCGAGCCGGCCGAGGCGTCCCGCCCCGTAACCGAGCGCCAGGCCGAGGCCGTTGTGCAGCACCACCGCGACGAACACCAGCCCGGCGGCCGACTTGATGGCGTCCGCGCTGCCCGCCACGACCACCGCGACGATCACGGCGATCGTCAGCGCCGACAGCCAGGGCAGCGCCGGCAGCGCCCGCTGCACGTACCGCCCCGCGAGGAGCCGTACGACGACGCCGGCGAGGACCGGCAGCAGGACCGTCTTGAGGATGTCCGTGACCATGGACCCGGCGTCCACCGGAAGGTACTCGCCGGCCAGCAGCAGCGTCAGCGGCGGGGTGACCAGCGGCGCGACCAGCGTGGAGACGGTGGCGACGGAGACCGACAGGGTGACGTCACCGCGCGCCAGGTAGGTGACCACGTTGGAGGCCGTACCGCTGGGCGCGCAGCCGACCAGGATGACGCCGGCCGCGAGCTGCGGGGGAAGGTCGAGCAGGTGGGCGACGGCCCAGCCGAGCCCGGGCATGATGACGTAGTGCGCGACCAGCCCCAGGGCCACCGCCCAGGGACGCCTCACGACCCCGCGGAAGTCCTCCGGGGTCATGGTGATGCCCATGCAGAACATCACGACGCCCAGCAGGTACGGCACGGCCTCGCTCCACCCGGTGAAACTTCCGGGGAGCAGCAGGCCGAGCGCGCCGGCCACGAGGACGAGGATCGGGAAGACGGTCACGGCGCGCCGCGCGGAGCGGTCGGCGGTGACGTCGGTACTGGCTTGTTCGGGTCGTTCGGTTCGCACCGTGCGAGGTAACGCCTGGTCGGCCGCATGACGCAAAGCCGTCTCGCGATGTGATCATCGGGACGGGTGGGTGATGGCGATGGCGGCCCGCGTTCAGTCGCGGCCCATCCGGTCGCCGTCCGACACGTGCTCCACCGTCCGACCCGTCTCCGTGAACGTCCGCGTCACATGCCCCGAGGAGTACACCCACAGAATGCGCAGCGGCGTGTCCCCGACGTTCCGGAAGAGGTGGGGCACGGGAGAGGGGGTGTAGGTCGTGGCGAACCGTTCCAGCCTCGTCACCTCGCCCTCGACCGCACCTCCGCCTCGCCGTTTATGTGAGCTACCACATCTTTCTCATCAGCAGCCCCTCATCTGCTGGCAAAACACCGGCGTGAGTGGTCCAAGGGCGCGGAGAAGGCACCCGCGCTTCGGCTCCGGGATGGTGGACGCATCCGGAGCCAGCAAGGCACTCGGAGGGAGGGACTGTAAACGAACGGCTCTGGCCCGTAATCGGCTCGTTTGACAAACCCGATATTCGGGATCACGTGATGCCTTGCCAAGTGTCGGCCCCGAAGGTGCCTTTGATGTCGGAGGCGATAGTCGTGGGGTTCACCCTGGCCTCGAGCGCGTAGATGGTGGTCTTGCGTGCGCTGCGGACGCTGAGGCGTACGGGATTGTCACCCGGGTGGGCCCCGAGGATGCGCTTGAGTTCCTTGACGGACTGCTCGGTGATGCGATGCGAGGGGAGCGCGAGCCTCACGGGTGGCTCGCCACCGATTTCGGTGGACGAGGCGTCGAGGACGGACAGCTCGCGACCGAAGACGTTCACCGTCCCGTCTCTGTCTTCGATCTTGCCCTTGACGGAGATCACGTTGTCTTCGGCCAATGCGTGCTGCACGAGCTGGTAAGCGGTGGGAAAGAAGAGGACCTCGATGCTCGCGTCCCGGTCTGCGAGATTGACGATGGCCCAGTGCTTTCCCTGTTTGGTCATCTTGAGCTGGATGCCGGTGATCAGACCGGAGAGCTGTACGTCCCCGGTGGTGCGGCCGGAGGCGAGCAGGTCGGCGACGGAGCAGTCCCGTGCCCGGGAAAGGATGTGTTCGGCGCCGTCCAGTGGGTGGGCCGAGACGTAGAGGCCGAGCATCTCGCGCTCGGTCGCCAGGAGCTGCCTGCGAGGCCACTCTGCTTCGTCGATGGGAAAGTCGAGACCGAAGGCGGGTTTGCCGCTTCCCACATCGGCAAGATCCGCGAAAAGATCGTCCTGCCCGAAGCTCGCCGCCTTCTTCACGGGGATGATCGCGTCGATGGCGGACTCGTGGATGGCGGTGAGGCCCTTGCGGGAATGCCCCAGGGAGTCGAAGGTGCCAGCCTTGATCAGAGACTCCACGGCCCTCTTGTTCAGCGCGGGAAGGTCTGCCTTGTCCAGGAAGTCGGAGAAGGAGGAAATCTTCCCCTTCCGGTGGCGCCCGTCGATGATGGCCTCGATGACGTTGTCGCCGACGTTGCGTACAGACCGCAGCCCGAAGCGTACGTCGTCACCGACGGCGGTGAACTCGGCGACGGACTCGTTCACGTCCGGCTGGAGGACGCGGACGCCGTTCTTGCGGGCATCGGCGAGGTAGACCGCGGCCTTGTCCTTGTCGTCGCCGACCGAGGTGAGCAGGGCCGCCATGTACTCGGCCGGGTAGTTGGCCTTGAGATAGGCGGTCCAGTACGAGACGAGGCCGTAGCCGGCGGTGTGGGACTTGTTGAACGCATACCCGGAGAACGGGAGCATGACGTCCCACAAAGCCTTGATGGCTTCCTCGCTGCGCCCGTTGCCGCGCATGCCGGCGTGGAACTTGTCCCATTCCGCGGCCAGTACCTCCGGCTTCTTCTTGCCCATCGCGCGGCGCAGCAGGTCGGCGCCGCCGAGGGTGTACCCGGCCAGCTCCCGGGCGATGGCCATGATCTGCTCCTGGTAGACGAGCAGATGGAAGGTGTTGCCGAGGATCGGCTCCAGCGCGTCGCGCAGCTCGGGGTGGATCGGAGTGATCTCCTGGCGGCCGGTCTTGCGATGCGCGTAGTTGGTGTGCGCGTTGGCCGCCATCGGGCCGGGCCGGTACAGAGCGTTGACCGCGGCGATGTCCTCGAACCGGGTGGGTTCCATCTGCTTCAGCAGGACCCGCATGCCACCGCCGTCGAGCTGGAAGACACCGAAGGTGTTGCCCTCAGCCAGCAACCGGTACGTTCTGGCATCGTCCAGAGGGATCACGGCAGTGGACGGGTCGCCGTCCTGAGGGTCTACAGTCGCCAGGCTGACTCCCCGGTTCTCGCGAATGTTCTCGATCGCCTGGTCGATCACGCCCAGGTTCCGCAGTCCCAGGAAGTCCATCTTGATCAGGCCCATGGCTTCGCAGGACGGGTAGTCGAAGCCGGTGATCTTCACGGCGTCCGAGGCACGCATGTGCAGCGGGATGCGGTCGGTGAGCTTGGTCTTGGACAGGATCACCGCCGCGGCGTGCACGCCGGTGCCGCGGGTGAGGCCCTCCACACCGCGGGCGGTGTCGATGACCCGCTTCACATCCGGTTCGTTCTCGCACATCTGGCGGATCTCGCCGGCCTCTCCGTACCGCTCGTGGGAGGGGTCGAAGATGGCAGCCAGCGGGGCCGGCTTGCCGTTCTGGTCCGGCGGGAGGGCCTTGGTGATCCGCTCGCCGTGGGCGTAGGGGTAGCCGAGGATGCGCGAGGAGTCCTTGATCGCATTCTTGGCTTTGATCTTGCCGAACGTGTTCACCATGGCGGTGTACTCACTGCCGTACTTCTTGGTGACATAGCGGACCATCCGATCGCGCTGACGGTCGTCGAAGTCGAGGTCGACATCCGGCGGATTGATGCGTTCAGGGTTCAGGAACCGTTCGAAGAGCAGGCCCTGCTCCAGGGGACACAACTCGGTGATGCGAGTGGCGTAGGCCACGATCGAGCCGGTGCACGAACCTCGGCCCGGGCCCAGGGGGATCTTGTTGTCCCGGGCGTGGCGGCAGATGTCCGCCACGACGAGGAAGTAGGAGCTGAAGCCCATGGGGCCGATGACCGACATCTCGGTCTCAAAGCGGTCCAGGACGTGCTGGGGGATCGGGTCCCCGTAGCGCATCGCCAGGCCCTTGATGGTCTCCTTGCGCAGCCACGACTCCTGCGTCTCGCCCTCGGGCACGTCCGGGAACTGCGGCATCTCGTCGACGTAGTCGAAGACCTCGTCGTAGGACTCGATGCGCTCAGCGATCAGCAGGGTGTTGTCACAGGCTTGTGGAAGCTCCGAGAACAGACTGCGCATCTCAGCGGCGCTCTTGAGGTAATAGCCGGAGCCGTTGAAGCGGAAGCGGTTCGGGTCGTCCTTGTTCTTGCCGACGCCGATGCACAGCAGGCTGTCATGGGCGTCGGCCTGTTCCTCTGTGACGTAGTGCGCGTCATTGGTGGCCAGTAGCGGAATGCTCAGCTCCTTGGCCAGACGCAGCAGGCCCTCACGAACCTCACGCTCGATGTCCAGGCCGTGGTCCATCAGTTCGAGAAAATAGTTCTCAGAGCCGAAGATCTCCTGATAGGTCGCGGCAGCGGCCTTCGCCTTGTCGTACTGGTTCAGCCGCAGGCGGGTCTGGATTTCACCGGACGGACAGCCGGTGGTGGCGATGATGCCGTTGGGCCGTTCTGCGATCAGCTCCCGGTCCATGCGCGGTTTGCCGGCCGGGAACTGGCCCTCGTAGCTGGCCTGCGTGCTGAGCCAGAACAGGTTCCGCAGGCCCTGAGTATTCCGTGCCCACATGGTCATGTGGGTGAAGCGGCCGCCACCGGAGACATCTTTCGATCCCTCACCGTCCCCGCTCATGGCGCGACGGCCGCCTGGCCCCCAGAATTCCTGCTTGCGCACGAACCGGGAAGAGGGCGCCACGTACGCCTCGATGCCGATGATCGGCTTGATCCCCTCGAAGCCCTTCGCGACCTGAGCAAACTCGTAGGCGCCGAACATGTTGCCGTGATCGCTCATCGCGATGGCCGGCATCTTCTGACGGGCCACCTCGCCGAACATCGGCTTCAGCTTCTGCGCGCCGTCCAGCATCGAGTATTCGGTGTGATTGTGCAGGTGAACGAAGGAATCCGGCACGTGTGGGTCGCCTCCGGGGTGAGAAGGAAGCCCCTCCCGGCCAGCGGCGCGGTGGAGGCTTGACGGTGGCCGACCGACGGGGCAGCGCATGAGCAGCAGTCCCGTGGCCGCGATCAGTCCGAGACCCTCGAGAGCAGGCCCGGCAGCCAACCGGCTGCCGGGCAGCACGCTGGCTGCCACGCTGCCCGGAAAACCGCAGGTTGACTGAAGACATCAAATCGAGCGTGCAGACTAGGAATCAAACAACCGTTACGCCGCTCACACTCAACGATCAGTTGTCTCTCTAGGATGGGCGGTATGGATCTCACTGCCGTGTGCACCTTCGTCACCGCCGTGGATGCGGGACAGTTCCAGGAAGCCGCCGCCGAGCTGTCGATCACTCCACAGGCGGTGTCCAAGCGCATTGCCGTGCTGGAGAAAGACCTCGGTGTGCAGCTGTTCAGTCGCGTGGCCCGCGGAGCCCGGCTCACCATCGACGGGCAGGCGTTCCTGCCCTACGCCCGCGCTCTCCTCCAGGCCGAGGAGCAGGCGGCCGCTTCCGTGCGGCCAGGAAGCCGAGCACTGCGCGTCGACGTAATCGGCCGCCGACTCTCGGTGGCGGGACTGCTGCGGGACTTCCATCGCGTGCATCCCGAGACTGATCTTGACGTCGTGACCCTGCTCGGTTCCGACACGGCCATCGCCGCCGTTCGCTCCGGGATGATCGACGCGACCTTTCGTGCTGTGACCATGCCGGGTCATCGGCTCCCCGACGGCATTGAGGCCGCTCCGGTCTTCGACGAACCCCTGCACCTGTTCACCGGGCCGACTCACGAGTTCGCTGCCGCACGTGCTATCACTCCCGACCAGCTCGCCGGCCGCCGGATCTGGATGCCTGGCAACATGCCGGGTACCGAATGGTCCGCCTACTACGACGAACTCGCCGCTACGTTCGGCCTCACCATCGACACGGTCGGCCCGAACTTCGGCATCGAGCACCTCCTCGACACGATCGCGGACTCCTCGACGCTGGCCACCTTCATCAGCGAGCAGACTCCGCTGGCCTGGCCTGTCGGCCACGACTTGCGACGCATCCCCCTGCGCGACCCGACTCCGGTCTACCCCCATTCGCTGATCTGGCGCACCGACAACCCCCACCCTGCCCTGGCCGCCCTGCGCCACCACCTCACCTCCGCCTATCCCGGACGCCCCGACAACAGCGTCTGGACACCGAAGTGGACGCAGCGCGCTCGGCCCGCACACACATAACCGACCTGTCCGCGTTGCGGAACGAAGAGTGCCAGGGAGGCGAATGCGACCTGCACAGGGAACCTGAGAACTGGGCGCCTCCGCCTACTACCGGAGTCCAACCGCGGGCGTGGCGCGAGATACCGGCTGAGGCATCGCGTACCTGAGACACCGGTACAGGTCACGTAACGCCGTCCAGGACCGTCACGTGCTCGTCGCGGTTGTGTGAGTGCAAAGGCGCACCGGAGCCCATGGGGTAGAGGCTCATGCCGCTGGTGATCCGGTTCTCCCCGCCCACCGACGGTGTGGTGATCCCCGGATGAGGTAGGGTTGACCAGCGCGATCACGGGAATCCGCGGATCGCGCACCGGGACGTGGCGCAGCTTGGTAGCGCACTTGACTGGGGGTCAAGGGGTCGCAGGTTCAAATCCTGTCGTCCCGACGGTTGTGAAGGGTCCTCGCGGGCGACAGCTTGCGGGGGCCCTTTTCTTGATGGGCGGACGCCCTCGTGACGCGCCCCGGACGCCGGTCGACACTTCCAAGTAATCCTAGTAAACAGGTAGGGAAACATGGGGCGCCTCCTCCAGGTCACCGGCGACGAGCACCGTACGCCCGCCCCGTCCCCCATGCTCACCTCCCGCCGTCACATCGACCTGCTGCGCGTTCGCAGCGCGATCGGCGTCACGCGCTGAGCCCGCCCGGCGGCACTCCCGTGAGCGGACGCCGCCCGGAGCCGCACACGTTCACGGTCCGCCGCCCGCCTCCGCCGCGCGTACCTCCACGCGTCCCGCACCCGGGGAGAACCATGTCCGTCACACCGCTCACCCCCGCCCCGCCTTCCGGGGCCGGATCGGCCGCGACCCTCGCAGCGGCCACTACGCCGTACCGCGCCGCTACCGCCTCCACCTGTCGCCCGGCCACGACGACTGTCTGGGCATCGCCGTCGTGCACAGCCTGCTCGCCCTGGACGAGATCTGTCCGGTCACCCTCCTGGACCCGGTCCCCGACCGCGCCGACGGCGGCCACTCCGTCCTGCGCCCCCTCTACGAGGCGAGCGCCCACCACTACCGGGGTCCGGCCGTCGCGCCGGTGCTCAGCGACGGCTGGTCCGGCCGGATCGTGAGCACGTACGCGCGCGACATCATGCGCGACCTCGCCCGCTCCTTCACCCCCGCCGCCGGTCCGGTGCTGTGCCCGTGCGGTGCCGAGGCGGAGCCGGCGGCCGTCGAGGAGCTGTGCGTCCGGGCCGCCGACCCCGCGGCGCTGCCCGGCGTGCTGGACCTCCTGGAGCGGCGCCTGACCGCGCACTCCCACGTCGTCGGCGACCGGCCCACCGCGGCCGACGTCGAGGTGTGGGCGGCCCTCGTCCGCCGCGACAGCCCGGGGCACGCGGCCGGCCACCCGGCCCTGTGGTCCCACGTGCGGCGCCTGACCGCGCACCCCGCCTTCGGCCGGCACCTCTCGGGCCGTCCCACCTGACGGAAGAGCGTCGCCCGCACCATCAACGACTCTGCCCAGGCCGACACCGCCGACGGCTTCATCCTCGTCCCGCACATCACCCCGACCGGCCTGGACGAGTGGCGCGCGACCCGAGGGGCGGCGTCGTGAGCCCTCACCCCACGGAAGTCGCCGTGTCCGCCGCCCCCCAGCGG
>NZ_JBHXNW010000011.1:45588-51966 GCF_042717365.1 Streptomyces sp. NPDC058534 | reverse complement strand
GCCGCGCTCTGCCGCGGCGCGCGCCACCGCGCGGGGGGCGTCGAGCCCCCCCCCCCCCACACCCGCGGCCCGCCCCCCCCCCCCCCCCGCGCCCCCACGGCATGTGCCGCGGACGTCACCCTCCCCCGAAAGTGACACTAAGACCCCTATTCGAGCGCTAGAGTCCCGGCATGCCCTTCGACCCGTCATACCTGCATCTGGTCTTCCCGGACACCCAGTTCGAGGCATGGCTCTACGGGCGCGCCTCCCGCGATCCCAACAAGCGGGGCGACAGCGTCAAGGACCAGCTCGACGTGGGCCGAGCCCTCTGCAAGGCCCACGGCTGGCACATCGCTGACGAGTTCGAAGACCTCGGCCTGTCCGCGTCCCGCCATGCGAAGCAGGCACGCGACGACTTCGAGGAACTCCTCGAAGCCATCGAAGACACACCCGCACGGCCCGGCGTCACCCGCATCGTCGTCGCCTACGAAGCCAGCAGGTACTACCGCGACCTCGAAGCGTACGTCCGGCTCCGACGCGCCTGCCTCAACGCCGGCGTCCTCCTCTGCTACAAGGGCACCGTCTACGACCTCTCCCGCAGCGACGACCGCAAAGCCACCGCACAGGACGCCATCGCCGCAGAGGGCGAGGCCGACGACATCCGCGACCGGAACCTCCGCACGGCCGCCCGCACATCCGCGGCCGGGGACCCGCACGGCCGGCTGCTGTTCGGCTATAGCCGCGACTACGACGTCGTCAACGGCCAGCTCCGCTGCATCCGCCAGTACGAGAACGCGACCACCGGCCCATACGTGTACCGGTCACTCGTCCACATCGACCAGGGCCGCTCGGTCGGATCCTTGATCCGGTGGCTCAACGGTGAGCCGGAAGCGACACGCGCCGATGGCAAGCCCTGGAACACACGCAACGTGCGGCTGACGCTCCTCAACCGGGCATACCTGGGAGAGCGCAAGAACAAAGGGGCCTGGGCACAGGCGTCATGGCCCGCGATCAAGGGCCTGGACACTCCCGCCGGCCGGGCCTTGTTCAACCGCGTAACGGCCACACTGTCCGCGCCGGGCCGACACCTTCACCGGGGCAGCGAGGTAGTCCACCTACTGAGCCTCATCGCGTACTGCGGGGAATGCGGGGACCACGCGCTGCTCGCGGGGGCGCCGGGCCGCGGAGTCTGGTATCTGCGCTGCCGGGAGAAGGGCAACGCGAACGTCCGCGAGGACTGGCTCGACGCCTACGTCGAGGAAGCCGTCATCGAGTGGTTCGCCGACAAGAAGAAGGCGACCAAAGCCCTGGTTGCGGAGGACGACAACACCGAAGAGAAGATCACGGCGGTGCAGCGTCGCATCAACGCCTTCGAGGAGCAGCTTCGCGAGGCGCGCCAGCAGGCCGAGGAGTACGACGACGAGACGGGCCGCTTCAAGCTGTCCGCGGCCTCGCTCGCGTCCATGGAGCTGCGGCTGATGCCGAAGCTGGAGGCCGAGCGGAAGAAGCTTCAGGGGCTGACGGGTGTGTCCCCGCTGCTGCTGTCCCTTCTCAGCGCTCCGGACCCCGATGTGGTGTGGAGCGGCCGTACGGCGACGGTCGATGAGGAGGCAGTGCCTGCGCTGACGTTGGAGCAGAAGCGCGAGGTGATCAGGTCCGTGGTGACGGTCCGTCTGTACAAGGCGCCGAGGCGGGGCGCACGGCGTATCGAGCCGGGCCGGGTCCGGCTGTCGTGGGTGGGGGAGCCAGGGTTCAGGGACCGACCACTCCGTGCTCCCGAGTCCGCTCCGGTTCCGGGGCCTCGGGCTGCTGCTTCGGGAACGTGAGGAGGTTTCCGCGCAGAGGCTGCTGCCGCTTCTTGAAGACGCCGGCGCGTTCCATCTCGGCACCGGTTCGGAAGGCTTCGGCGCATTCCTTGGCGCGGGTGCCTTCGAAATCAGCCTGCATGGCTTCCCGCTCGACCTTCAGCGTGGCCGTGACTCGGGCCCGCTCGGCCGCCATCTCCCGGTTCATGCGGCCGGACTCGTTGGTGAGGCCGGCCTGCGCGGCGATGTAGCGCGTCCGCTCGGCTTGGGCTTCGCGCTGCGTGGCGGCGAGGATGCGCCGCTCGTCGCGGGTGTCGCAGACCCACCGGCGCACGAAGATGAGGATGGCCAGGGTGAGGCCGACCATGACGAGGCAGGCCCCACCGATGGAGCCTGCCACGTTGTCGTGTGAGGTGCTCCGGACGATCACGGCGAATCCTGTGGCCACGATTCCTACGGCTGTTGCGACCGCGGCTTTGGTGCGAGCCGTGAGTTCCATGCACACCCCCGGTTGTTACGCCTGTGCTGTAGCGCCTCCGGGGTCGGCTTCGTCCGCGTCGTCGGTCGTGAGCTTCTCGACGACGGCGAAGAACGTGAAGCGTCCTACGTCGTCATGGATGCCCAGTTGGTCCGCGGCCTCCTCCGGAGTGAGAGATCCCGAGCCTACCTGTGAGCGATCTGTTTCGGACAGTGCTTGCTGAGACTCCAGGTACTCGGGCGGCACGATGTCTGCTGCGACGAGGAGTTCGAGGGGGTCCAGCCCAAGTGCCTTGGCCAGGGCGGGGAATGACTTGACGTGGGGGATCGTCTCGCCGCGCAGGAGCCGGGAGGCCGTGGACTTGTTCAGGCCGGTATCGGCCATGAGCTGTTGCTGCATGCCGTAGGCGGTGTAGCCGGCCCGTTTGAGGGCGGGGAGGACGAGCGCGAAGAATCGCTTCTCGCGCCCCGTGGGGGCATCCGTCATGTCCCGGAACTCTACTTCCCTTGAGAGGGAATAGTCGACGCTTCCCTCTCGCGGGAAAGTCGGCATCCGGCCACTGACCTGCAATTTCACAGGCCACACCGCTATCGAACGCCTGTACGCATGCAATTTCACCCTTCCCACACACGCACATTCCCTTGCCAGAGAGGGATTGGCTGTGGTCTAGTTTCCCTCAACAGGGAAACCATCCCGCTACCTGCGAAGGGAGGGACACCCACGTGTACCGACTCAACATCGCCCGACTCCGCGAGATCGCTGCCAAGCACGGTGACAAGACCGCCTGGGCCATCGCGAAGCGCAGCGGCGTCAGCGTCTCCTCGGCATATCGATACATCGACGGGTCGGCGCAACCTGACCTGAACTCGGCGCTACGCCTCGCACAGGCATATGACCTCGACATCCGCACCGTCATGGACGCGGTCGAAGACGAGGACGAGCCCGCCGGAGCCGTCGCATGACCCGCGAAGAGCGCCACGCGCTCCTCGGCGACGACGTCCTCGCGGAGATCCGCCAGAGCGTCGCCGCTGCACCGGAGCCGAGCGACGAGGTCGTGGAGAAGCTCCGCCGGATCATGACGCGCCCCGCCGGCCTCGTGCCGCAGGCCGCACCCGTGGGGGAGACCCCGCCGGCCGCTCAGGCTGCCTGACCCCATCAACGCCGAAGGCCCGCCCGCTGCTTACCCGGCCACGGACGGACCCCGACATCGGCGACCCCGATCAACCAACGAAAGAGAGGTCCCCGTGGCCACATCATTGCAGACCAGCAGCAGGGTTCTCCCGCTGCACCAGTCGCCGCAGGCGCGGCCGACGACCGTCCCGGCGGTGTTCCGGGCGGCGGCGCGGCTCCTCGCCCACGTCGGTCACTACCAGGGCGACTACTGCCCCGACCCGTTCGACCGCCGCAGCAACACCCCGCACGCGTCGCGTCCGCTGTCCATCGTGGCGGCGATCCGGTGCGTGGCCTCGCCCCAGGGCGACAACCCGCACCGCATCTCGGAGCTGTCCGAGGCGGCGGTGAAGGTGCTGGCCGGCCGCCTGGAGGTGGACGGGGAGCCCGCGTGGAACGACGAGCCGCACCACTTGGAGGGGCACGTCGCGCACTGGGGTGACGTGGAGGGCCGGACCACGGAGTCGGCGGTGGCGGTGCTGGAGGCGGCTGCTGACGCGAACGAGGTGGCGGCGTGAGTGCCCCGCTGGTGGAGCCGTCGGCGTGCACGTGGTGCGGTATCGCGCAGCGTGGGCACGGTCGGCAGTTCGCGGACGCGGTGGGCTGGCACGCGTGGGATCGGCCGACGGATGGTCAGATCTTGGCGCGGATGAAGGCGCGGCGGCTGGCGCTGACGGTGGCTCGTGTGGGTGCGCTGCCGGTGCCGGTGGGTGCGGGTCCGGAGCTGCCGGAGACGGCGCTGGGCAAGGTGCAGGAGATCCTCCTCGCGCACTACGACGGGCTGTCCCGGCCGGACGTGGCGGTTGGTCTGCTGCTGACGAACCTCCGCGCTGAGCTGCTGGCCGAGCCGGTCGCGACCCAGGCCGCGCTGCCGTGGGCGCAGACCATGCCGGACGACGACCTGCACCTGTTCCTCGACGACCTCGTGGGCGCTGCGATGAACCGGTGGCGGACTGAGGCGGATGGTTCGGACGTACCGGACCGCACGACGCTGGCTCTGGTCGAGGCGGCGTGCGCGCGGTGGCGGACGCCGGGGCAGGGCTACCGCAGCGACGAGCCGGACACGTACCCGCCCGCGCTGCCGTGGGCCCGGCTCATGGATCACGAGGACCTGACGGACTTCCTCGACGAGCTGGCCGCGTCCGCCATCACCCACGCGTCCGCCGAGACGGCACTGGCCGAGGTCGAGAAGACGTGCGGCACGTGGCGGCTGATCGCCGAGGCGCAGCACGCGCACAACATCGCGCCCGGCCCGGACGCCGAGGCGGGTGCCCCGTCGTGACCTTCCTCGAATGGCTCATCTGGGCCACCCTCGCCGGGCTCGTCTGGACCGGGTTCTGCGCCAGCGACTTCCCCGCGTACCTCTCCCACCTGATCCACCGCTCCGGGGGTGCCCGATGATCCACTCCTCCAAGCCGCAGCTCTCCTTCGAGACCGGCGCCACCCACCTCCACGGCGTCCTCCGCGCCGACCAGATCCGCACCGACACCCTCACCCAGCTCGTCCAGCACTGGCGCGAGCCCGCCGACCGCGACGCCATCATCGCCGCGCTCGACGAGCTGGCCGACGTGGTCCACAGCCCGGCCCGCGAGGGCGAGTTGGACGCCGCCGTCGAACAGGTCGAGGACGTCGCGGCCATGGACACCGCGCAGATCGAACTGCCCATCCCGGAGGTGCGCCGGCTGCTCGCGGAGCTGTCCGAGGTGGCGCGTGTGGTGGGCCGGTTCAACCCGGCTGGCAAGGGCGCGTCGCTGATCAAGCACCCGTCGCACGCGGCGACTCGCAAGCACCTCGTGGCGAACCCGCTGCCGGAGCAGCAGGACCGGAGGACGGCATGAGGGCCGCCGACCAGAGCGAGTACATCGTGCAGTGCATCCGCGAGGCCGGGTCCATGTACGAGGACGACGCCCGCGCGTTCCTCGCCGAGCACGACGCGCACATCCGAGCTGAGGCGCTCGCCGAGAGCGTGCCGCCTCCCGCGCTCGCCGCGGACACCACCCGCCGCGCTCACCTCCTCCACGCGATCAGCGCGGGCGGTCGGTGGAAGTCCGGCGCTGTCGTCCTCTGGTACGAGCGCAACAACTACGCCGGGCTCGGAGTTCGGGCCGCGCGCCACGACCTCGCGATCCTCTGCGACTCCGGGGCGCTCGTCCAGCACGACGAGAAGGGCGTCCGCTGGTTCAGCGCGGCCCGCGAGGGAGGCGGTCGTCGTGGCTGAAGTCTCCCGCCGCCAGTACCTCCTCGCCGCCATACAGACCGACGGCCGGCCGGTCACCACCAGCCTCGCCGCGCAGCTCATGGCCGACAGCCCCTGGGCCTCCACCGGCCGGAACACCGCGCGGAAGGACCTCCGCGGCCTCACCCGCGCCGGGCTCCTCACCGCGACCGACGGCCCACGCCGCACCTACCAGCTCACCACCCAGCACACGGGGAACTCATGATCAGCACCACCGACCTGCGAAAGCACATCCTCACCGCAGCCGACCGCCTCGACCTCCCCCTCACCGTCACCCAGGCCGGCGCCCTCGCCAACTTCGCCGCACTCGAAATCGTCACCGGCGGCGACCTCGGCACCCGCGGCGACATCCACCTCACCGACTGCGAACACGCCGCCCTGGTCGGCCTCGCCGCCGGGGAGTCCGCCGAGGAGACCGGCCGCCGAATCTGCCGGAGCGAGTACACGATCAAGACGCACCGCCGGACCCTGTACGCGGCGCTCGGCGCGAAGTCCGGGCCGCACGCGGTGGCTCTCGCGATCGGTCTCGGTCTGCTGCGCCCCGCGGAGTACGAGCAGACGGGCGGTACCGCCCGATGACGACGAGCACGACGGCTGGGGCTCAGGCCCCGGCCGGGGGGGGCGGGGGGGGGCGCCCCCCCCCGCGCCCCCCGCCCCCCCCCCGCCCCCCCCCCCCCCGCCGGCGCCGCCCCCCCCCCCCCCCGCGGGCC
>NZ_JBHXNW010000011.1:0-45578 GCF_042717365.1 Streptomyces sp. NPDC058534 | reverse complement strand
TGGAGAGATAGATCGCGAGCTCACGCGCCCCGCGCCCTATGACCCGCGCCTCTGCCGCGCCCTCCTAGCGCCGCCTCCCACGCCGGCGCCCCCCCCCCCCCCGGCCCCCGGCCGCCGGGTTACCCCCACCGGCCGGCTCATCCTCTCCGCCGACGCCGACCGCGCCGACTGGCTCACCGCCCGCCGCTCCGGCATCGGCTCCTCCGACATCGCCGCCATCCTCGGCATCAGCCGCTACGGCAACGCCCTCAGCGTCTTCCACGACAAGACCGGCGGCCTCCCCCTGGAGTCCGACGACAGCGAACCCGCCCTCTGGGGACGCGCGTTCGAGGAGACCGTCGCCCGCGAGTGGGCCCGCCGCAACCGGTCGGTGGTCCGCCGTGTCGGCCTCGTCGCCCACGTCGACCGCCCGTGGGAGATGTGCACGCTCGACCGCCGCGTCCTGGAGTGTCCCCTCGCCGACGGCGCCGAGAAGTGCGCGGTCGAGATCAAGTGCCGCGACAAGATGAAGGCCTCCCAGTTCCGGGCCGGTGTCGCGGACGACGTCCTCGTCCAGACCCTGTGGCAGGCCATCGTCTGCGGCTTCGACCACGTCCACGCCGCGGTCCTCATCGGCGGCAACGACTACCGGCAGTACGTCATCCGGGTCCGCGACCACGCCCAGCTCGTCGCCGACCTCCGCGCGGCCGGTGAGCGGGCGTGGCAGCAGATCATCGAGCGGCGCCCGCCGGTCCTCGCCCACGACGCCGATCCGGACGTCCTCCTCGACCTGTACGGCCGCCTCCACCCGGAGCGTGCCGGGGTCGTGGACATCACCCGGGACGTGGAGACGCAGGAGGCCGTCGAGGAGTACCTCGACGCGCACCAGGACGTCGTGGCCGCCGAGAAGCGGAAGAAGGCCGCGAAGGCCCGGATCCTCGCCGGCCTGGCCGGGGCGGAGGCGGCCACGGTCCTCGACCGGGTGCACGTGTCGCTCGACGAGCGCACCAAGCGGAACACCGACCTGTCGCGGCTGGCCGAGCGCTGGCCGGATGCCTACGCGGACTGCGTCGAGGACCGCACCCACTACCAGCTGAGCATTCCCCGCTCTGTCCGTGAGGAGCACGCCGCATGACCACGATCGCTGAGCGGGCCGCCGTAGCCGCCGGCCGCGCCGACACCCCCGTCGGCCCGGGCGAGGACGCGCCGCCCGCCGAGGACTACGCCCCGGCGCCGGATCCGATGGCCGACTACGAGCCTGGCGAAGACGACCCGGACATGGTGCCGGTCCACATCGCCTGGCTCCGCGTCCGCAAGGACGTCCGCGCCATCGCCAAGGGCGAGCAGTACAACGGCGGCGGAACCCGCTTCAACTTCCGCGGCGTCGACACCGTCGTCAACACTTTCGGCCCCGTCACGCTGAAGCACGGCATCAACATCTTCCCCGTCGGCATCGAGGCAGAGCACCGGGACACCACCACGTCCAAGGGCAACAAGATGCGCGAGTGCACGGTGACCGTGTCGTGGATGGTCATGGGCCCCAAGGGCGACACACTGCCGACGCTGCTGAAGACCCGAGGCGAGGCGCTCGACTCCGCCGACAAGGGCACGGCGAAGGCGCAGTCCGTGGCACTGCGCGTGCTGTTGCTCACGGGTGGCCTGACGCCGACCCACGACAAGGACCCGGACGCCTCGCACGTCGACCGCGGCGAGGCGCCAGTCCGGCCGGCCGTCCAGTACCTCGACGAGATCACGCATCCGCAGACCAGCGCCGGCCGCCTGCGGCAGATCCACTACGAGCTGCGGCAGACGAACCAGCTGGGGGTGCTGCTGACGAACGAGGTCGGTGACGAGGAGCGGGCGGGCGACCTGGTCGTCCGGATCGGCAAGGAGCGCGCTGCCGGGGGTGCCCAGTGAGCTCCCCCTGGCACGTACAGCGCATGGCCGCCCTGGACTTCGAGGCGTCCGACAAGGACCCCGAGACGGCCCGCATCGTCTCCTGCGCCCTGATCCTCGTCGGCGGCGGCCTGGCCACCGACACCCGCACCTGGCTCGTGAACCCCGGGATCAAGCAGGAGCCCGGCGCGATCGCCGTCCACAAGCTGACGGACGAGCACCTCGCCGAGCACGGCACGCCCGCCGAGCAGGCCGTGCCGGAGATCGCCAAGTCGGTCGCCGAGGTCGTGGCCGGCGGAACCCCGCTCGTCGGCCACAACCTCGGCGGCTACGACCTCAACCTCCTCGACCGCGAATGCATGCGGCACCTCGGCGACAGCCTCGAAGGCATCGTCCGCCAGCCGCTGACCCGGGTCATCGACACCATGACCCTCGACCGGCACGCCGCCCCGTACCGGCGCCGCGTCTCCGAGACGCAGGGCCCGTACCAGATGCGGACGACGGCCGAGACGTACGGCCTGCCGTGGGACGAGGACGCCGCGCACGGCGCCGAGTACGACGCCCTCCAGTCGGCGCGCGCCGCCTACCGGATCGGGGCGATCGCGCACACCCGGCCGGAGGACCGACCCGCGTGGGTGCACCAGCTGCGGAACCGGCGCGGACCGTACGAGCGGTTCAGCGACCTGGCGTTCGTGGACGTCGAGGAGCTGCACCGCCGCCAGGTGGCGTGGGCGCGCCAGGACGCGGCCTCGTACCAGGCGTGGCTGCGAAACCCGGTGAAGGCCGGAGAGAAGCACGACCCCAAGGCCGTCATCGACGGTGCGTGGCCGCTGCGCCCGGTCCCGGCTGAGCGTTCGGAGGAACAGTGATGTTCGGCTTCACCACCACCCGCCGGCTGCAATTCGAACTGGCAGCGGCGAAGGCCGAGACCGACCGGCAGCGGCGCCGCGCCGAGACCGCCGAGGCGCACGCGGCCGTCGCTGTCCGCAACCGCAAGCAGGTCCTCGTCCAGAACGCCGAGCAGGAGGCCACGAACCGCCGCCTCGCCGGCCGGAACCAGGAACTGACCCGCCGCCTGGAGGACACCACCGAGGGCGCGTACACGGCCGACTTGGAAAACCGCGTGCAGGCCCTCGCCCGCGGCACCGCCCGGTGGATGACCGCGCTCTGGGCCCGGGACCGCAGGATCGTGATCCTCCAGCAGCAGCTCCACGGGACGAAGACGAACCTCGTCGCCTCCCAGGCCCGCGTGAAGGACCTGGAGGAGCAGCTCGGGAAGGCCGAGGCCGCCGTCGATCCGCGGCCGATCCACGGCGGCGCCCGCTACCCGGAGCCCCGGGACGAACTCCGGGCGGCGCGAAACCATACGGCCGCGCTGGACCGGCGCCTCACCGAGGTGACCGAGATCAACGCCCGCTGCCGGTGCGGGAGGGCGTCGTGAGCCAGTTCGCCGCCGCGCTCGGCGGAACCCTGACCGCGATCGGCGTCGGCGCCGTGATGGTCGGCCGGTCCTGGCCCGCGCCGACCGGCCGGCATCGCGCACTCCGCGCCGCCGCGCCCGCGGTCCTCCGCCCGGTCGAGGCCCTCGACCAGTTCGAGGCGTACTGCCCCGCCGAAGACCGGCCCACCCTCCAGCTCCACCTCCGCCTCGGCGGCTCGCTCTGCACCGAGTGCCGCAACGACACCACGGGGGTCCCCCAGTGACCACTCTGCTCAACGTCGAGACCCCGGCCGCTGAGGCGGCCGGGGTCCGGCCCGAACCCGCCATCACCATCACCGCCTTCGGCCTCCCCGCCCCACAGGGCTCCAAGCGGCACATCGGCCGCGGCGTCATGGTCGAATCCAGCAAGAAGGTCAAGCCCTGGCGGCAGGACGTCAAGCACGCCGCCCTCGACATCACCGAAGCCCACGGCGACTGGACCGTCCTCGACGGCCCGCTCGCCGTATCGATGGTCTTCACCTTCGACCGGCCCAAGGGCCACTACCGCACCGGCCGCAACGCCCACCTCCTGCGCGACGCCGCGCCGCCCCGGCCGGCCGGGATGCCGGACCTGTCGAAGCTGGTCCGCTCCACCGAGGACGCCCTCACCGGCGTGGTGTGGAAGGACGATGCCCGGGTCGTCGAGTACGTGCGGCTCGGCAAGTGGTACGCGGGCACCACCGCGGCCGACGTGCTGACCGTGCCCGGCTGCGTCATCCGCGTATGGCCGCTCGACGAGGCGGTGAACGCCCGATGACCCCCGACCAGGCCGCATGGGTCCGCGACCACGCCTGGCCGCCCGCCGACCACCCCCGCCGCCACCACTTCGGCCTCCCCACCACCAGCACCTGCTCATGCCAAGACGGGCCCTGCCCCGGATGCGCCCGCGGCCAACACGACGAGTGCTTCACGGCCGAACACGGCCCCGACGCCGACATGTTCCTCACCTCGGTCGACAACCAGAACGGCGACCTCGTCGCCAAGGTGATCTGCCTGCCCGGGCAGAAGCCATGCACGTATGTCTGCCCCTGCACCTGCCGCACCCAGCAGCGCAAGGAGCCGGTGGCCACACCGCGCCGCAAGACCACCCGCAGCACCGCGCCCGCAGCACCGGCTGGACAGCTCGACCTCTTCCAGGCGGTGGCCGCATGAGCGCCCGCACCCTGCCCGGACACGGAGAGTACAGCCGCTACATCCGTCACGGCTGCCGATGCGAACGCTGCCGCGCCGCCGGACGCTCCTACCGCCTCCGCCTCGCCTACGACCACACCAACGGCGTCCGCCGCCGCATCGACAGCACCCAGGTCCGCGTACACATCGAGAGGCTCACGGCGCGGGGCTGGTCCCAGGACCAAATCGCCGCCGCTGCCGGCGTCAACCAGGCCACCGTGTCCGTGATCATGTCCCGGCCCGAGTCACAGGTCCGTCGCAGCACCGCGGCCGCCATCTTCGAGGTCCACCTCGACCAGGTCGCGCCCATCCCGCGCGGCATGGTGGACGCCACCGGGAGCCGCCGACGGCTGCAGGCCCTCATGGCGCTTGGCCACACCGTCCCCGACATCGCCCGTCAGGTCGGCGTCGGTGAGAGCAGTCTTCAGCAGACCGTCGACGGCCGCTGGTCTCGGATCAAGTCGGTCACGGCCACGAAGGTGGCAAGGGTCTACCGGCAGCTGTCCATCACCCCGGCGCCGGAGTCACGGTTCGCCGAGCAGGCCCGCAACGACGCCATGGCGAAGGGCTGGTACGGGCCGATGGCTTGGGCGGACATCGATGACCCGGCGTGCGTGCCGGATCCCAACGAGCCGGTGGCGCCGGTGAGCGTCCACCCGGCGGACGTCGCCGAGTTGGCTGCTCAGGGGCTTGACGATCAAGCGATCGGCCGCCGGTTGGGCGTGTCACCGCGGACGGTTTTGCGGGCACGGACAGCTCACGGCATCCCGGCTGGAGTCGCGGCGTGAGCGGCTCTCGGCGCCGCCGCGCCCCGCCCGCCGAGCCCGAGTACCGGCCGGGCCAGCTCCTCGACTGGACCGACTCCAGCCACTGGGACCACACCGGCGCCCGGCCGTGCCGCTACTGCGACAAGCCGACTCAACTCCGCGACTCGAAGCGGTCCCCGGCGCACAAGGTCTGCGCCGAGGCCGCCCTCGCCCAACAGGCCGCCGACGCGGCCGACGCCTACCAGAACGGAACGACCACGTGAACGACCAGACCCCCGCCCTGCCGAAGCCGGGCCAGCAGCTCCGCGGCACCGCCCGCACCACCACCGCGCTGACCGCCGCCGACCTGTACGCACAGGGCTGCACGATCCGCTCCGTCGCCATCCAGATCGGCCGCTCCTACGGCGCGACGCGGGTGCTGCTGCTGGAGGCCGGCGTGCAGCTGCGCGCCCGCGGCGGCGGCATCCGGAAGGCGGCCGCCTGATGGGCCTCTACCACACCGTCGGTGTCGCCTACGGCTTCGAGATCCCCGACGCCAACTTCGACGCCCTCACCGCCGCGACCGCAGGCCTCCCCATCGGCTACATGACCATCGGCGACCGGGACAAGACGTTCCTCGTCACCGGCTGGACGTCCGTGGACAAGAACACCGCCGCCCGACTCACGCCCGAGTCCATGTCCGCCGCCGCCCAAGCCGGCTTCGACGAGGCGCTCCACGAGGCCGCCACCCGGCTTGGCCACCCCGACCACGACCCGCCCGCCTGGCTGGTCCTGCACGACTACAGCTGACCGGCCGCACGACGAAGCCCCGCACCAGCACGGTGCGGGGCGCCGGGAAGAGAGAGGAGAGGAAGGTGTCAGGACTCGGCAGTGAGTCGCTCGTACAGTTCGGGCGCGACCTCGCGCAGCGCGTTGACGATGCGGTCGTTCTTCACCGCCTCGTCGTGGAAGGCGGGTTCGACCAGCGCGACGAAGCGCTCACCGAAGTACGTGAGCCAGCGCGGTTCGTGAGCGACCCGCACCTCGTCCACGATGCCGGACAGCTTCTGCCTCGCCTCTCGCAGCGGGGTGTCGTGCGGGCCTGCCGCCGCGTGCATGGCGTTGTGCACCGGACTCTCGGTCTTGATGACGGTGGCCTCGTGCTGGCGCGCCGAGGTGCGGTCGGGGTGCCACTCGATCCCTCGCTTCTCAACCAGGTGCCACCACCGCTTCGTGAGGGCGTGGTAGTCGAAGCGGACGTCAGGGTTGTTCGTCATCCCGACGTACAGCAGCCGACCGTCTCGGGCGTACAGGCGGTACACGGCGGTCGGCTGGGTCTCGATGTCCGGCAAAGCGGCGCTCCTCGGTCAAGCCGGGGAGTCTTCTCCCTCCGGCTGCTTCTGCGCCTCGATGGCCTCCGCGGCCGGTACCGGCACGATCGCTGCGACGCGCCGGCCCCGGCTGGTCACGTAGGTGATCCGGCCCCGTACGGCGGTTTCGTTCACGACGTCGGACAGCGACGCCCGCAGTTCGCGGATGCCGATCTCAGCGCTTGTGTTCGCAGGCATACGCTCAGGGTAGCTGAGGTACACGTGCGTACCCAAGTGTACACTTGGACTGGTAGGAGCGGCACACGAAGACCCCCATAGAAGCCCTGGTTCCGCGCGCCCGAAACCCCTGAACCCCACGCACGAGAGAAGCGCCGCATGCCCTGGGTCAAGCTCGACGACCGGTTCCCCTCGCACCGCAAGGTCGCTCTGTTGACCGACCGCGCCTTCCGGCTGCACGTGTCGGCACTGTGCTGGGCCTCGGAGAACCTCACCGACGGCCGGATCGCCGACCGCGAGCTCCCGCTCGTCGCCAAGGTCCGCAACGTCAAGGCCACCGCGCAGCAGCTCGCCGAGGCCGGCGTCTGGGACCGCATCGAGGGCGGCTGGGAGATCCACGACTACCTCGACTACAACCCGAGCCGCGAACAGGTGCTCGTCGAGCGGAAGAAGAACGCCGAACGGCAGGAGCGGTTCCGGCGCCGGAAGAACGGCAAGCCGACCCCGCCCGGTAACGGCAGCAGTAACGGCGTTACGCCCGAAGGGTCGGATGCACCCGGAGAGCACGACGGCGACACGACGGAAGCACGACGGCGACACGACGGCGACACGACGGCGACCGGAAGCCGACGCGAAGAACCGTCAGATCCCCAGGTCACCGGAATCCGTAACGGCGTTACTAACGGCGCCCCGTCCCGTCCCGTCCCGACCCCAACCCCTTCTATGGCTGATGTATGTGGGGAAGGTGCCCGTAGTACGCGCGCTGATGCTGCATCCCTCGCACCGATCGACGCCGCGAACTTCACCCTCACCGACGGCATGCGCCGCTGGGCCCACCGCGACGGCTACGCCTCCCTCATCGACATCGACCACTCCACCCAGCAGTTCGTCAGCCACTACCGCTCCACCGGCGCACAGCGGAAGTCCTGGCCCGACGCCTGGCAGAAGTGGATCCGCGACGACGCCAAACGCGCCGCCGAACGTCGGCAACGAGCAACCACCCCCAGCAACGTCATCCAACTGCCCTCCGGCCAGCCCCTCACCGGCACCGACGCCACCGTCGCTGGCTGGGCAGCCCTGGCCACGCCGCCCTCCGAGGACTCCGCATGAACGAGTACGAAGCCGCCGAGCTGCTCGGCCACTGCGCCGCCTTCGACAACCGCAAGCCGTCCATCGCCGCCCGCGTCGCCTGGGCCGCCGCCCTCCACGACGTGCCCCTCGACCAAGACGCCCGCGACGCCGTCGCCGCCTACTACACAACCGCCCCCAAGGACCCGGACACGAAGCTGTGGATCCTCCCGCACCACGTCCGCACCCTCCGCACGAAGATCCGCAACACCCGGCTGGAGAACTTCCAGTACGAGCCCGTCCCGGACGAGACGACCGGCCAGTACCTCGCCCGCCTCCGAGGCCAGGTGAAGGCCATCGCCTCCGGCCGCGTGGCCACCCCCACCGCCCGACCGGCCCTCGAAGGCGGCCCCACGAAGCAATTCATGAAGGAACTGGAAGCCTGCGGCTGGCAGGGCAACCGCACTATCCCCGACACCGACCAGCCCACCACCGTCCTCGCCGACACAGTCCGCCGCGCGGGACCCCTCGGCATCGTCTGCCCCGACTGCCGTGCAGCGATCGGCTTCCCCTGCAAGACGAGCTTCGCCACCCGCAAGCACCCGCTCGGCCGGCCGCTGCTCAAGCCCCACTCGGCGCGCGTCCGAACCGCGGCCGGGGAGCAGTTGCCGAGCGCCGCCGAGCGGGCCGCGCAGGAAGACCGGGTCCGGCAGATGTCCGCTGCCGCTCTGGCACGACTCGCCGAGGAGCCAGTGGACGCGGAGATCGTGGAGGACGCGTCGTGAACACCGACCACCCCGAGTGGACCATCCGCTGCCCCTGGTGCGGAGCCAGCCCCGGCCAACGCTGCACCACCCCCAACGGCCGCCGCATCGCCATCCCCAGCCACGACGCCCGCATCACCGCCCACGCCGAACAGACCCGGACCACCGAGAGCGAGGCCACCGCATGAACCACGCCATCCCCACCACCCCGCAGGACGACCCCGCCGAGACAATCATGGCCGCGCTCGCCCACGGCATGACCGGCCACCCCGAGAAGGCCGCCGCCCTCTTCGAACCCTTCATCCTCGGCGGGCACGCCACCGCCCTCGGACTCTGCGCCGCCCTCGCAGAAACCACCGTCCGCACCGACCGTCAGACCCTCCCCAAGAACGGCGCCTTCGGACTCCTCGTCGTCGACCCCAAGACCGGCAAGCACGTCAACGTCACCGTCCTGCCCCCCGGCATCCGCTTCGCCGCCCAGTTCACCGCCGCATGGGCCAACAACGACCGCGACACCGCCCACGACCTCTTCGACGTCCTGGTCCAGCCCGGCACCGAAGAAGCAGCAAGCGCCCTCGCCGACGGCATCCGCGCCCTCTTCGACATGGCCGTCACCACGCTCAACGAGACCACGGGCCATACCTCGTGAGCCCCCTCGACCGGCTCCTCCTCGAAGCCATCCCCACACGCCCCGCACCACCCGTCCACGAGCCCTGGACGCCCGAGGAACAGCAACGCCACCTCACAGACCTCGACACCGAACTCGCCCACCACGCACGCCAGACACGCGCCCACAACCGACGGCAGAGGCCCACCGAGGCCGCCTGAGAGCGCCGATCCGGTTACAGCCACCCCGCGCGTGATCACTACCGCGCAAACCCCGCCACCACCCAACACGACCACCACAGGAGCAAACATGACCCACCACCCGTACACCGACGACGACCTCCGCGCCGAAGCCGCCCGCCAGCTCTCCGCACACGGACCGAGCACGAGCCCCGAGCAGGCCTATGCCGCAATGCTCGACGCCCACGTCGAAAGCCGTCGCGACACCGACGGACTCACCTGGCGCGAGGCCCTCGACGTGCCCGAGTTGGACGCGCCGTCGCGCTCCATCCACGCCCTGATCCGTGGCGCGGCCGACACCTCGAAGTGGGCCGTGAACCTCGCCGCCGACAACCTCCAGCCGTCCACCGAGCACACGATCACCCTCAACGCGGGCCGGCCGATCGCCCGGATCCATTTCGCGTTCGAGCCCGGCATGCACGAGGAGATGCGCACCCTGCTCGTCGAGGGCATCGGTGACGCGATCAACGAGGCTGGGGCCGAGTGGGAGCAGACGGACGGCGAGGCGCAGCGGTGACCGGCCGGCAGAACGAGATGGCCGCCAGCCTCCGCCGTGACGGCTTCGGACCCGACGAGATCGCCGCCATGTGTACCCCCACCGCGTCCGTCGCCGACGCCGTCGACCCGACCCCGTTGCGCTGGGGGCTGAACGACGTCCTCTGGGGCGACGACGACAGCGTGATCGTGCTGCTGTCCGGTCCGGGCGGTGAGCCGTACTGGCTGGAGCTGGACCCTGAGCGGGCGGCCGTACTGCGCCAGGACCTCGCCGGGCCCGACAGGGAGGCGCAGCGGTGACCGGCGCGCACGTAGTCATGTGGTCCGGAGGGATCACGTCATGGGCGACCGCCCGCCACGTCATCGCCGAACATGGCACGGCCAGCACTGTCCTGCTCTTCGCCGACACCAACGCCGAAGACGAGAGCCTGTACGCCTTCAACGATGCGGCCGGCGCCCGGCTCGGGCTCCCGATCACCCGCGTCGCCGACCCGCAGGAGCGCGACCCGTGGCAGGTGTTCGAGGACAAACGGTGGCTCGGCAACACCCGCATCGCGCAGTGCTCGATGGAACTGAAGCTGAGGCCCTGCAAGGACTGGCTCGCCGCCAACACGGACCCGGCCGACACGATCCTGTACGTGGGCCTCGACTGGACCGAGCCGCACCGCATCCCAGCCAACCGTGCCGGGTGGGCGCCGTACCGCGTTGAGTACCCGCTGACCGCGCCGCCGTTCTACGACAAGGGCCAGCTCCTCGCCGAAGCGCGGACGGGCGGCCTGCCGATGCCCCGCTTGTACGACCTCGGGTTCGCGCACAACAACTGCGGCGGGGCCTGCGTGAAGGGTGGCCAGGCGCAGTGGGCGCGGCTGCTGAAGGTCTTCCCCGAGCGGTATGCGCGCGCTGAGGCCGCGGAGAAGCGGATGCGGGCGCTGCTCGGCAAGGACGTGTCGATCCTCCGTGACCGTACCGGCGGTGACACGAAGCCGCTCACGCTGGCCGCGCTCCGGACTCGCATCGAGGAGCAGCCCGACCAGCTCGACCTCTTCGACGAAGGCGGCTGCGGCTGCTTCTCCGAGCTGGCCGCATGAACGCCAGGCCGGCCGCCCGTGTTGATGCCACGGGCGGCCGGTACCTCCGACCTTCCCACACGACCAGGAGCCACACCATGACCCAACCCACCACCGCCGCCCGTCACCTCTGGGACTACGACCACCCGTACTACTGCGCCGAGGGCAACTACTTCAAAGCCGGGCAGCACGGCCGCTGGGACTCCTGGCAGCAGTTCGCCGAGGAGACCGTGTTCGTCACCGGCGACCGCGACATGAACCTGCTTTTCCGCTGGGACTGGCAGCGGTCGGGGAACCGTCACACGCTGCTGCTGTTCTTCGTGATCCAGCGCAAGGGCTTCAACTGCTCGCAGGAGATCGCTGTTACAGAGGCGGACGAGCCCGCTGTGCGGCAGTTCCTGGTGGAGTGCGCGCAGGCGATGCGGGAGACGTGGGAGCCGCTGCTGCCCGCGACCACCAACCACGACACCGACACGGCCGCCGAGCCCGTCTGCATCTGCGGGCACCCCAGCGAGCGGCACTTCGAGGACGTCTGCCAGACCTGCGGATGCGGCGACTACCTGGAGCCCCGGGATGCCGCCGAGGTGATCGACCGGTGGAGGCAGGCCGCCCTCAAGGCGCGCGCCGAGCTGGAGAGCGAGCGTGAGGTCTCCCCGCGACTGCTCGCCCAGCGTCAGGAGATGGCCGAGGAACGGTACGCCTGGCAGCAGCGGGGCGACCGAGCCGAGGCCGAGCTGCGCCGTGTGGCCGACGAGACGGCAGCCACCGAGACGCCGTGGCCGACCGTCACCGACTTCTCCATCGAGGCGTGGGAGACGGACATGTGGGTCGGCGTCACCTACAAGCGGCAGACCCTCGACGAAGCCCGCGAGCGCCGCGACTCCTTCCGCCGCCGCTTCCCGGACGCCCGGCTCCGCATCGTCCGCTGGGACGAGACGTCCACCGTCGTGGAAGCCGACCCGGAGCCCGCCGCCGGGGCGCGGCAGGACGAGGCGCAGCCGCATGCCTGACCAGCCGACCACCGCAGTCCACGAAATCCGCCACGAAATCCGCATCGACCTGACCGACGCACCCGCCCTCACCAACAGTGCCGGCCGTACCCGCCAGCCCATCGGAGTCCACCTCACCTACGGGCTACGCCGCGACATCACCCGCGTCGACATCGCCGTTCAGTGGCACGACTCCGCCGAACTGTGGCCACCGTCCTGCGAGATGCCCGGCTGGCTCCGGAAGGTCATCGACGACCACCGGCCCGCCGACGTCGACGAACCGGAGGACGCACGTCCGACTGGGAAGTACGGCTGGCCCATCAACGGCAGCATCAGCGCGTGCCCTCGGCAGGACGGGGCGCAGCCGTGATCCTCGCCGAAGCCCTCGACGCGCTCTGGACCCTCGTCATCGCTGGCGGCGTCTGGTTCCTCATCGGAGCCGCCGTCCTCGCCCTCGTCCTGGCCGTCGCCACGATCGCCATGTACGCGGCCGTCCGCGCCTCCGTGGACGCCGTACAGCGCCTCACACGCACCCGACGGCACCCGCGCCCCTCCTGGGCCCGCACAGGTCGTCTCGCACGCCGCTACGCCCGCAACCGAACCCGCTACGACGAAGCCGCATAACCACCCGCCCCGGCCCGCTGCGGCCGGGGCCCCACCCGAAAGGCACCACCATGAGCCCCGCCGACGAACTCCGCACCGCCGCCGACGCACTGCGCCCCTCCTCCCCGGCCGCCGCCGTCCACGCGGTGACCGTCCGCCTCCCCGCCGACGTCGCGCCCGCCCTCGCCGACTGGCTCACCCACGCCGCCGACACCCTCCACACCGGGCGAATCCACGGCACCAGCCTCGTCATCTGTGAGCCGTGCTGTGAGCAACTGCCGTGCCAGCACATCCGTCCGGCGCTCGCCGTGGCCCGTGCGATCAACGGCACCGCGCCGTGACCCCGGCTCAGCGGACCGCCCGCGCCTGCCAGGCCGGCGCGTTCCTCTCCGCCGCCAGCGCCGGCTACTCCCTCACCTGGCACCCCTGGTACGCGATCCCCGGCCTCGTCGGCGCCGCGTTCCTGCTGTGGGGCGCAGCCTCAGCCCGCGGCGCAGCAGCCCGACGGCAGACCCAGAACGCCCGCCTCGACCACGCGGCCGCCAGCGACGCGGTCCTCCTCGACACCGACCCACAGCCACGGAGCGCAGCATGACCGGCCCGTCGTCGACACCCCGGGGCGAGCACCAGCCCGCCCCGGGCGTCACCTGGCAGACCCACCTCGTTCGCGTCGAGCAGCTCGTCGACGACGACGCACCCGACCCCCGACCGAACCGGAAGACCCGACGCGCCATGGTGCGAGCAGCGCGAAGGAACGCGGTCGACGTCACTCGCGAGAGTCATTCCGGTCGAACCACCTGACAACTCACCACCACGGCAGCACACTTCCTCCACGCCACCAACACAACGGGAGACATCCATGGCCAGCCCCTACATCAACGCGCCCCTCACCCCCGCCCGCCCCCGCATGTACGCCTCGACCCTGGCCAAGGTCATCTGGACGCTCGTCCCCGCCCTCACCCTCGGACTCGCCGCTGCCGTCCCCTTCGTCGTCGCCGCGGTCAAGGGCGTCGTCAAGCCCTGGCTGGCCGGCGTCTACATCGTCGGGGAGATCGCCGTGTTCTCCGCCGCGATCGCGATCAGCCCGGACCCCGACAGCACCAGTCCCGTGCCCGGCTTCCTGATGGTCCTGTTGATCATCACGGCGGCCACGCACGCCGCGCTCCTCGACAACGACAAGATCAGCATCGGCAAGTAGGCCCAGCCGTGCCATCCTGACTGTGGCGGGCCGCTGCTGCTCTGGCACAGGCGCCTGGTGGGGAGCCCTTCGCGGCGTAAGTCCCATCGCGCGGTGCTACGACCCCCGGCGGCCCGCCTCAGCGCGGCGGTCCGGAAGGCCGGGTCACGACCGGCGCCGGTGGGATACGGGAGCCCGCCCGGACCGCCCTGAACAGCACGAGGCCCGCCGTCCCCAGTGGGTGCGGCGGGCCGTCGAGGGTGCCCCCCTCTGTGATGCCCCACGACCGTACGCCCCGCCCGTCAGTGCGTCCAGACGTCCGGCCCGCCCCCGCGCCACTCGATCAACTCGGACCGGACCACGTCCATGTCGTCCCAGCCCTGCAACCCCGCCTCCTGAGCGAACGCTGCAATGTCCGTGGCCCCGTAGGCCAGGCCGACGAACCGGTCACAGATCCGGACACGCCGGCCGCCGTCCTCGGCAGGCGGGTACACGATCACCGGTGGCAGGCTCATGGCCCCAGCCTCGCCCCGGGCTCGGGCGGGCGCACGCTGGGGTAGCCCGGAGACGGCGAAGCCCCCGCCTCGCTGGAGGACGGGGGCTTCGGTGCGCGCCAGCTACGGCCGCCACGACTCCTGGTAGCCGGGCCGGTCCGCGTAGGGCAGGGCGAGCAGCTTGAGGACGTCCAGCCCCCAGGGCGGCCCCTCGCCTGGCACGAACGACTTCTCGGCGTCGCCGGGGCCGGTCACATCGAGGAGCGGCGGCTCGCAGAGGGCGACGGTCTTCCGCTTGGTGTCGATCTCGCGCAGCACCCGCGCCGGATCATGCGCGACGATGTGCGCCCGGTCTACGGGCAGCGGAGCGGACGCCACGTGATGGTCGTAGCCTGGCGGCTGCCACTCGGTATCCGGCAGGGCCGACGTGTGCACCCAGCCGCTGACCGGGAGTTCCTCCCACGCGGCTCCGCCCGCCTCCCGCGCGATCCGCTCGTCCTCGTTGATCTGCGCGTGCAGCCACTGCACCAGATCATCCATCCGCAGGCTCCTTCTTCGCCGGCCGCTTCGTTCCCCGCAGCCCCTTCGCGATCTGCTGCGCCCGCGTCGGATGCACACCCAGCACCGCGCCGATCTGCTGCCACGTCATACCCGAGTCCTTCATCCGCTGGACCCTCGCCTGACGCAGCTCACGCAGGCGCGCATGGTGATCCGGCCAGGTATCGAGTACCTGCGTGACCGCCTTGGCGCACGCCTCGTCGTCCTGCATCTGCTCCAGGCGCTTGATGGCTTCCAAGAGTCGACGCACCTCCTCGACCTGCTCGCTCACTGACGCTCCCTCCGTGCCGTGGAGCGCGACAACCCGACTCTAGACCCTAGGGTCTTGCACTGCCTAGACCCTAGGGTCTAACGTGCTGAGGCAAGGGGGAGCCGCGCTCGGTCCCTCCGATGCACAACGGCCCCGACCGGAGCCTTCACACTGCCGGTCGGGGCCAGGCCCACCTCAACCATCACGAAAAGGCAGGCCCTGACGTGGATCGTATCCACCAGCCCCACCCCCAGCCCAGCCCGGCGCAGCAGCGGCAGACCCGCCACGCCCTCACCGCCCTCGCCCACACCACCCCCCACCGGCGCCGCGTCATCCAGTCCGCCGCCGAGGACTACCTCTCCCAGATCGACCGCCGCCGCCTCCCCATCGGCTGGAACGTGCCGATCGCCGATGACCGCTACAACCGCGTCGACGCCTACCGCCTGCGCCGCGGCGACACCTTCGCCCGGATGCTCGGGATCTCCTGCACGGCGTCCGACGACCGACTGCCCGACACCGCCCGCGCCGTCCTCGCCGTGCTCGACGCCCCGGTCGCACGACTGGTCGCGCGAGCCGAGGCAACCGGGCAGCCCGCCGCTGTCGCCCTCCTCCACATGACCCTGGTCCGCTCGGCGGTGACCACGTGAGCTACGAGGGCCCGGCATGCGCCGGCTGCAACGGCTCCGGCGGCACCACCGAGACCGTCACCCGCGACGACGGCACCAAGACCGGCGTGTGGCGGCCCTGTGGCGACTGCGGTGGACGGGGGCACAGCTGATGGGCTTCCTCGATCGCCTCCTCGGCAACGACCAGCAGCGCGCCGCCGACCGGTACGCCGGCCGCGAGTCCGCCAGCGACCGTGCCGCCCGCCGTCGCCGCGAGTCCTACCGCCGCAACGTCACCAAGACCGCACGGCAGGGCCAGGCGTGGGAGGACCGCGACAGGGCCGCTGACCGAAAGGGCGGCTGGTACCGCTCCGGCCGCTGACCACCCGAGACCGGCCGTCCGCGCGCCCATCCCCCCGCGCGGGCGGCCACCCGAACACGGAAACGAGACACCCACGTGAAGCTCCGCACCCTGCTCGCCGCCGTCGCCCTCGGCCTGGCCACCGTCACCGGCTGCGCCACCACCGACGAGCCCGCCCGCCTCCCGGTCGACACCATCGCCGACCAGCCCCAGCCCGAACCCGCCGTCGAGCCCGACCAGCACACCCGCAACACCTTCAACCTCACCTGGGCCGGAGCCAGCGAGGCCGAGCGCAACGCGTACTGCATGAGCGTCGCGGTCCTCCCCGAGGACGAGGCCGCCGCCGAGATGCAGCGCGGCGCCGGCGGAAGCACCGACCTGGATTGGCCGCTGATGGTCGAGCTGCTGCGTCTGGAGTGCGCGGGCAGGTGAGCCGCCACTTCCGGACCCCGCTCGCGCGCTACGGGTTCACCGTCTGCGCCGTCGTCTCGCTGATGACGGCGCAGCCCGGCCCGTTCCTCGTGACCACCGCCCTCGCCGTCTACGCGTGGCGCTGCCGCCGCCGCTGACCCGCACCGTGGAGAAGCCACCGTGAAGAACCCGACCGCCGCACTCGCCGCCGGCGCAGCCCTCGTCACCATCGCCCTCACCGCCGCCGCCTTCTGGCTGTCGTACGAACACCTCCACGACATCGCCAGCACCAACGGCCTCGACGGCGCCCGCGCCTGGGCCTGGCCCGCGACTGTCGACCTCTTCATCATCGCCGGGGAACTCCTCGTCCTCCGTGCATCCCTCCGAGGCGCAGTCGACTGGTGGGCCTACGCACTCGCCGCAGTCGGCTCCGGCGGCTCCATCGCACTCAACGTCTTCGGCGTCGGCGACGGCGCGCAGCCGATGGAGTACGTCGTCGCAGCCGTCCCCCCATCCGCAGCCCTGATCGCATTCGGCGCACTCATGCGGCAGGTGCACGAAGCGCTGCACCGCATCCAGGCCGCAGCCGACACGGTGCAGCCGCCCGCAGCCGACGACTTCGAGCGTGCAGCCGAGCAGGCCGTCGAAGTCGCCGAACCGACTGCGCACCCCGCACCCGCAGCCGCGATCCCGCCGCAGCCGACCGCGCAGCCGGAGCCGAACGCAGCCGCATCCACCGCAGCTCACACCCTGGACGCAGCCGACGTGCAGCCCGACCCGCAGCCGACCGCAACCGCACCCGTCGTCCGCCAGATGACCACCCCGGATGCGGATGCGCAGCTCCTCGAAGACGCCCGCAAGCTCAACGCAGCCGCACTCGCCGAGACCGGACGCCCCGCATCCCTGCGACGGCTGCAAGACGGCCTGCGCATCGGCCAGCGCCGCGCCCAGCGCATCCAGGCGCAGCTCCCAAGGAGCGCCTGATGCATCCGGGACTGATCATCTGGCCGCTCGCCGCACTCATCGCAGCCGCCGGCCTCTGCGTCATCGCACCCCCACGCAGCCGCAGCCTCTACCTCGCACCCGTCGGCTGCACCGCCCTCTTCATCTGCACCCTCGCCGCGGTCGCCGCGGTCGTCATCCACTGAAGGACAGCCGTGAACTTCGTGACCTACGGCGGTGTCACCGTCGGCCTCCTCCTCCTCGCCTGGCACCTCGCCGACTGGTGGCCCGGCAGCAAAGCCCTCCGCAGCAGCCCCGCCCAGCACGCCGCTGACCTGCTGCCCTTCCTCCTCGCCTGGTCCTACGGCGTCCTCGCCATCCTCGGCGTGGGCGGCCTCATTGGCTGGATGGCCGAGACCACCCTGTGGATCTCCAACTGGCTCGGTGACGTCGCCCTCGTCTGGGGCATCGGCGGTGAAGCCGGGCAACGAGCCAGCGCCACCATCTACCTGCCGCTCACGCAGGCCGGCGGCGGCATCGTCCTCATCCTCACCGCCGTGATGATCGTCCTCGCCCGGAAGACCCGGTACGGCGTGGACCTGAAGCGCGGCGCCTGGTGCGGCGTCTGCCTCGGCACCAGCGCGGGTATCGCCGGGTTCGCCGCGGCCCCGATCGCGATCGCCGTGAACTGGCTCGGCGACGGCCTGTACGGGGCGCTGTGATGGCGCGCCGGAAGCAGGCGGCCGAGGAGCCGGCCGAGCCCGAGCAGCGCAGCACGATCGCCGGTGCGGTCGTCATGGTCGCGCTGATCGCCGTCGTATTCGGCGTGCTGTTCGCGTGGTCCGACGCGGCCGGGATCCTCGGCGTGGTGGTGGCGTCGACGGTGGCCACGTGGTGGTCGGTCACCCGCCGCGTGTCCGATTCGTCCGCCCCTCCCCCACCGGGGGAGGACCGCCCCTCCTGCCGTGAATGCGCAGGTCACACGCCACTCAGCGCAACCCCTTCTCAGACTCAGAAGGGGATGTGGATCTACACCAGCGCGCCGCCCGACCGGCCCAACCACACCCACGTCCACGTCGTGCACAACGCCGACCAGGACGCCTGAAACCCCGGGGCGGCCGTCATCCGCCAAGACAGCCGGCCGCCCCGGTCCCATCCCGATCACGAGACAGGAGCCTCATCATGGCACTCGGCTGGAAGAAGACCCCCGCGAAGGACGACCCCCGGCTCGCCGGGCACGAGACCACCTACAGCTCCTCCCGCGGCGGCTGGGTGAAGCCGGCGAAGAAGCCGACCCCGGGTATGCCGAAGACACCGAAGAAGTAGCCGGCCGCCTGCCACACTGGTGGCTGCGCGCCGGGTACCGCCCGGCAACGAGGCCCCGTCAGGCCCCTCGTCCTGGCGGGGCTTCCGCCTGTCACGTCACAGAACAGTGACGACGCCTTCACGCCTCCCACACATGCGCGCATCATGCACCCAGCACCCACGCCACCAGGGGGACCCATGACCCACACGCCGCCACCCATGCCCGACTTCCCGCCGCCCCCGGCGCCGGCCCCGAAGAAGTCCCGCACCAACCTGATCATCATCGGGTCCGCGGTCGCCATCATCGCCGCGATCATCGGAACCGGCGTCGTCGTCGTGCAGAACCAGGACGACGACAAGCCGGCCGCCACGGCCACCGCGTCGAGCACCCCGCCCGAGGAGGAAATCGAGCCCGCCGTCGAGGAGTCGGAGCCCGACTACGTGACGCCTCTCGCGGGAGACTTCACCGCCGACCTGCGGACCGTGCGACGGAAGTGCTTCGGCTCTGCGGGCTGCAACGTGACGGTGGAGCCGAAGCTGGCCTACAACGGGGCCTCGGCCAGCCTGGACCCCGCTGCCGTCTTCGAGATCACCTACGAGATCCGCGGGGGTGGGGACGGGCCGGTCATCGAGACGGCCGAGTTGACGGATCAGACGACGTTGAACTTCACGCAGACCATGGTCAGTGGCGTCCCGGCGAGCGGGAAGCTCTCGGTGGAGATCACGGAGATCCTGGAGCGCGGCTACTGACACGCCGCGCCCGTGCAGCGAGGCCCCGCACCGGATCCGGGCGGGGCCTTCGTCATGCCGCGAGATCTACAGGTGCCAGTCCGTGATGGATGTGATCTGTCCGGCGGCGTCACGGGTCACAACCTCGATGGGCAGCGACGCGAGGAACCTGTGGCCGCACGGGTCGACGTCCACCGTCAGCTCGGTCTCGTACTCGTTCCACATGACGTTGCCCGCTGGGACTCCGCACTCTGGGCACCCGGGGAGCGGCACCCGGTCCTCGCCGTCGATGAGCAGGTGAATGGCCTCGGCGCGGATGTAGTTGTGGCGCTTCTCGAACGCGCCATGGAAGGCCTGCACCTGGTCGCCGTTGAGCTGGGTGCGATCGGCGCTCATGTCGTGGGCTCCTCGTCCGGGCGCGCCGGCAGTTCGGCGTCCGGGCGCCGCAGATACCAGCGGACCAGGTCCTTGATGACGGCAGCGCGGTCGCCGCCCGGCGCCCGGGTGGCGAGGTCTGCCCAGTCGTCGTCCTCGATGCGGACGGACCGGTGCTTGGTCTTGGGGGCGTTCGGCATGGGTCCACGGTATCGCGGGTGTACGGACACCGGTAGTGCCGAACCCCTTGCGGTGTACGTACACCCCGCGCTACGGTGTACGTACACCAGGAACGAGGGGGACCACGATGAACGCCGCAGCCACCACCCACCACACCAACTGCCTCCGCTGCGGCCGCACCCTCACCAGCACCAAGAGCCAGGCCGCCGGCTACGGCCCCACCTGCGCCCGCCACATCCGCCGCGCCACCGTCGACCTCGCCGCCTACAAGCCCCACCAGGTCGCCAGCGCCCGCGAACTCATCGAGGACGGCGCCATCGTCCCCCTCCGCTCCGTCGTCTTCATCGCCGTCTCCACCGACGGCACCGAGACCTACCGCACCGCCCCCACCGCCTGCACCTGCAAGGCCGGCCTCAAGGGCGCCCGCTGCTACCACCAGCTCGCCGCCCGCCTGCTGCTCGCGGCCTGAGCCGGTCGCCACCGTCACCGTGCTCTACCCCGTCGACTGCCCCGCCGTCGCCCGCGTGCAGCTGCTCGTCGACGCACTCGCCGCCTAGGAGACCGCCATGCTCGGCATCATCCCCATCGCAGACGTCCTCGACATGCTCACCCCGGACGGCGACGACACCCCCGACTGCTACACCGTCCGCGACGTCCTGCCCTACAAGCGCACGTCCGAGCACTACGCCGGCCTCCTCGACGACATCCGCCGGGACGGTATCGCCCTTCCCGTCATGATCCGCACGTTCGAGGGCCAGCCCTGGCTCGTCGACGGGCACCACCGGGTCGCCGCCGCCGTGGACCTGGGGCTGACGCACCTCGTGTGGTCGGACCTGCCGGTCGAGCTGGAGGACCGGCCGTACAACCCGACGCTGCGCACTATGGGGCCGTACCGGCCCGCTGCTTGACCTCCGCCATAAGCTCAACCCACCGCCACCGAAGGGCGCGTCACATGACCGAGTACCCGTACCTGCCCGCCGAGTGCCGCACCGGCCGCTGCGACCACGCCCCCGGCCGCTGCCTGCGCTACCGCTCCCGCCGCTGCCTGTCCGGCGAGTGCACCCACGCAAGCCGCGGTCAGCTCTGCGCCGTGAACTACCCGGCCCCTGCCGACAACCGCACCCGGTGACCACCGCGCCACCACTCGCCTGACCCGCCGCACGCCAGAGGGCCCGCTCCCAGCCACCAGGGAACGGGCCCTCCCGCACGCCACCACACGGCAGCACACCACCGTTACCATCAGACCATGACAACCGGTAACGAGCCACCCGTTCCGGCCGCCGACCCGCCGCCGGACACCACCACCACGTCCGCCGTAGACCGCCCCCGCAACGCACGCGGCAACTTCGTCCGCGGCCTGGCCACCGTCCGCCGCGACGCAGCCGCCGCCGACTACCTCGCCGAAAACCCCGGCACCACCTACCGCGAACTCGCCGAACGCTTCGGCTACGCCGACAAGTCCCAGGCCCGCCGCGGCATCCTCGCCGCGAAGGCCGACGTCGCCCGGCCCGCCGTCACCAAGCTGATCCAGAGCGAATCCGACGAGCTGGACGACCTGTACCTCCTGGCGCGGGAGGTTATCGAGCGCAACCACGTCGTCGTCTCGCACGGCAAGGTTGTCTGCGACGCGGACGGACAGCCTCTCCAAGACGACGGCCCGCGCCTTCAGGCGATCCAGACTGCGCTCAGGATCCGGGACCAGTACCAGAACCTGCACGGACTGAAGCAGCCGGCGCAGGTCTCCGTGTCAGGCACCGTGCGCTATGAGGTGGTTGGCGTGGACCCGACGGACCTGGCGTGAAGCCCCTGGTGGCTGCCGTCGCATATCTGAAGGACTGGCAGTGACCGACACCGTGATCAGATACGAGCCGCGCGGCGGAGCGCGGGAGCTGCTCACAGCTAAGGGTCAGGAGATCACGATCGCGGGCCCAGCTGGCACGGGCAAATCGTTGGCCATGCTTCAGAAGGCCCACTTCACCAGCCTCATGGTGCCAGGCTGCCGGTCGCTGATCGTGCGCCAGACGCACGCGTCCTTGACCGGATCGACCCTGGTGACGTTCGAGCAGCACGTGGCCCGGGACGCGCTCGCGCACGGCGTCGTGCGCTGGTTCGGCGGCTCAGCGCGGAAGCCTGCGGCATATCAGTACGCCAACGGCTCGGAGATCGTGGTCGGCGGCCTCGACCGGCCGGAGAAATTCCTGTCCACCGAGTTCTCCCGGATCTACGTCGACGAGGCCACACAGATCACCCTCAGTGCGCTGGAGACGCTCATCACGCGTCTGAGGGGAGACGCCGACACGTACCGCCAGATCATTTTGGCCTGCAATCCGGACCATCCGAAGCACTGGATCAAGCAGCGATGCGACGAAGGCGCCATGCGGATGATCCTTTCCCGGCATCGGGACAACCCCATCTACGTCAACCTCGACGGAACGCTCACGTCGCGCGGCGTCGACTACATGAAGAAGCTCGACGCCCTGACGGGAGTCCGCCGGCTCCGCTTCCGAGAAGGGGTGTGGGCGGCGGCTGAGGGGCTCGTCTACGAAGGCTGGGATGAGGCCGTCCACCTCGTCGACCGGCCGGAGATGACGGCGTCGTGGCAGCGCTGGGGAGCAATCGACTTCGGGTTCACTGCCCCGTTCGTCTACCAGGACTGGTGGGAAGACGGGGACGGCAGGCTCTATCTGGCCCACGAGGTGTACTTCACCCGGCGCCTCGTCGAAGACCACGCCAAGACGATCAAGTCCCTTCTGTACTACCCCTCGGGTCAGCCGCGCGGGCAGCTACCTCGCGCGATCATCTCGGACCACGACGCGGAGGACCGGGCCACGCTGGAGCGGCACCTGGGCTTGTCGACCAGCGCGGCGAAGAAGTCCGTCTCGGATGGGATCCAGGCGGTGCAGTCACGGCTGCGGGTGCAGCCGGATGGCAAGCCGCGCCTCTTCATCTGTCGTGGCGCGCTGGTCGAGCGGGACCCCGAGCTGCATGCGGCATCGCTGCCGATGGGCGCGGCCGACGAGATCACCGGCTACGTGTGGGCCGTGAAGCCCGGCCACGCCGGCGGGCTCAAGGAGGAACCGGTGAAGCAGAACGATCACGCCATGGACGCACTTCGGTATATGTGCGCGGAGCGGGATCTCGGTGGACGGCCTGGCGTCCGCTGGCTGAGCTGATCACCGTTGTTGTTGGATACCTACAAGCGCTCCGCACACCCGGTTGGGAGACCATGAACATGGAGAACGCATCTGTGCGCAGATGGGCGCAGAGATTGAATAGGGCTATGCCGGTTGTGCTTGACACGTCTGGGGCTATTCTGTTGTCGGGATCCGCCATGACGTTCAGCCTTACGGCGGGCCTCGCAGCCGCTGGCGTGGGGTGCTTCGCCCTGAACTGGCGGTTCAACGAAGGCAAGCGCGACAGCCGATAGGCACGAAGGAGGGGTAGGTGGCCAGAACCCTCCTCGGCGCGATCCTCAACCGCGCCGCCACGGCCACCCCAGTCCCCTTCACCTCCCGCGCGCAGTCCTACGGCCGCGGCGTCTTCGGCAGCAACCGCAGCACCGAAGGCCAGCTACGGGCCATGACCGCGACCGGCACCTTGTTCGCGATCATCGACCGGACGTCCAACGCGACGGCGCTTGTCGAGTGGAAGCTGTGGCGGAAGGCCAAGTCCGGCCGGAAGGAAGACCGGACCGAGGTCACCGCCCACGCGGCTCTCGACCTGTGGCGCAAGCCCAACGGTTTCATGCCGCGGCAGGAGTTCGTCGAGGCGCAGCAGCAGCACTTCGACCTCACCGGTGAAGCCTGGTGGGTCATCGCGCGGATGCCCGGCGTGAAGATGCCGCTGGAGATGTGGCCCGTCCGGCCCGACCGCATGGCTCCGGTGCCCGACCGGGACAACTTCCTTCAGGGCTACGTCTACACCAGCCCGGACGGCGAGCAGATCCCCCTTGGCCTGGACGAGGTCATCCAGCTCCGCCGGCCGTGCCCGTGGGACCCGTACCGTGGGCTGTCGCCGGTGCTGTCGATCCTGCCCGACCTGGACACCAGCCGGTACGCGGCGGAGTGGGCGCGCGCGTTCTTCCTCAACAGCGCGCAGCCGGGCGGGATCATCGAGGTCCCCACGCGGCTCTCCGACACCGAGTTCAACGAGATGCGGGACCGGTGGGCTGAGCAGCACAAGGGCGTCAACAACGCCCACAGGGTGGCGATCACCGAGCACGGCGCGAAGTGGGTCGACCGCACGATCAGCCAGCGCGACATGCAGTTCGTCGAGCTGCGCGGCGCTACCGCCGACCGGGTGCGTGAGGCCTACGGCATCTCGAAGACCGCGATCGGGGACTTCGAGGACATCAACCGTGCGTCCGCGCTCGCGGCGAAGGCGTGGTTCGCAGAGCAGCAGACCATCCCCCGCCTGGAACGCATCAAGGCCGCCCTCAACTTCGAACTGCTCCCCATGTTCGGCGCGGCCGCCGCGGGCCTGGAGTTCGACTACTGCGACCCCGTACCCCCGGACCCGGAGACTGAGGCGACGACCCTGACCGCCCGAGCGGACGCTGCGGCGGCGTTGCGCACGGCGGGCTGGGAGCCGGCCGGGATTCTCTCGGCGGTGGGCCTGCCGGACATCCCGTACTCCGGTGCACCCGCTTCCCCCACGCCGGTGACCGGGTGGGATGACGCGGTGTCCGGGCTGCTGAACGACGACTTCGAGAACGCGCAGCGCTGGGTCGTGAAGATCACTGACGACGGTGACACCTGCCACAACTGCCGTGAGCAGGACGGGCGCACGTACAAGAACCGGGCGCAGGCGTACAAGGACTACCCCGGCGGCGAGGGCTACGTCCGCTGTGAGGGCGTGGCCTACGGCAACGACTGCCGCTGCCGCGTGGTCAAGCGTGGGCGAAAGGGAGAGGGCTCATGAACATCACGCTGCCCGGCAAGGCGGCCGGGATCATGGCCAGCCAGCGCGAGCAGGCCGAGAAGCAGCGCGCCCGGCTCGACGTCGAGGCCCGCTCCTGGTACCGCATCAGCAACGCCGCGGACCCGGACGAGGCCGAGGTCATGCTGTACGACGAGATCGGCGGCTGGTTCGGTTCTACCGCGGACGAGCTGATTGCCGAGCTTCGGCAGGTCTCCGCGCCCCGCATGCGGGTCCGCGTCAACAGCCCTGGTGGCAGTGTCTTCGAGGGCATCGCTATCGCCAACGCGCTGCGCTCTCACCCCGCGTCGGTGACGGTCCAGGTCGACGGGATCGCGGCGTCGATCGCCTCGGTCATCGCGATGGCCGGGGACCGCATCGAGATGGCCCCGAACACGATGATGATGATTCACGACGCGTCCGGTCTGGCCATGGGCAACGCGGCCGACATGGAGGAGATGGCCGAACTCCTCGACGTCATCTCGGACAACATCGCGGACGCCTATGCTGCGCGCGCGGGCGGCACCCGCGATGACTGGCGTGCCCGCATGCGGTCCGAATCCTGGTACCTCCCCGAGGACGCGGTCGACGCCGGTCTCGCCGACGAGGCGGTCGAGTTCCCGAAGTCGGGCAAGAGCGTTCCGGCACCGGTGGAGGAACCGGAGCCGGAGATGCGGCAGCAGTTCGACCTCGCCGCCTACGGCTACACCGGCCCGCGCGGCGCCACCGACGAGCCCGTCGAGAACCCGCCCGCCCCTGGAGGCTCGGCGTCGCACCCCGAGGTACAGCCCACGCTGACGATCTCACTCGCTGACCTCCTCGACGAAGAGGCCATCGCCCGACTGCGCGCAGCCGTACACCCGCCGGCCGCCGACCCCGAGACACCGGCCGTACCGGAGACGCCGACCGTCACCGACACGGCCGGGCCAGACGCCGAGCCCGAACCGCCAGCGGACCCGTGGGCGGCCGCAGTAGCGCGCCTCGCCCAGCCGCAAGCAGACCCGTGGGCCACAGCCGTGGCCCGCTTCACGAGCAACACGGCGTCGTCCAGCGCGGCGACGGAAGCAGCCTGAAGGAGGCACCTGTGGCAAAGACCCTGACCACGCCGCGCAACGGCACCGAGCTGAAGGAGATGCTCGGCGACGACGCCGCTCGCGCGGAGATCCTGGCCAGCCAGGACTCGCTGACCGAGTTCATCGAGGGCTACGCCAACAAGCAGCAGGGCGAGGGCACCGACGTGCAGCGCCTCGTCGACGAGGGCATCCAGAAGGGCCTGGCCGACTTCCTCCGTGACAACGGCCAGGACATCAAGCGGCCCGACATGGCCACCAAGAAGGCCGACCCCTACGCGGCCATCGACGCTACCGTCCAGGGCCGCGGCCTGTTCAACCGGAACGCCGAGGGCGCCAAGTACGACGGCCAGTACAACTCGGCCGGCGAGCTGTTCCGCAGCATCGCCCGCCGCAACGAGCTGTCCCCCGAGGACTCCACGAAGCTGGCGTCGCTGAAGAACTACAGCTCGGACGTCCCCTCCGACGGCGGCTACCTCATCCCCGAGACGCTGCGCTCCGAACTCCTGCGCGTCTCCCTGGAGACCTCGGTCGTCCGGCCTCGCGCCCGCGTCATCCCGATGGAGACGCTCCGGGTGCCGTTCCCGGCGATCGACTCCACCAGCAACGCCAACAGCGTGTACGGCGGCATCGTCGGCTACTGGACCGAGGAGTCCGGACAGCTCACCGAGTCGTCCGCGAAGTTCTCCCGCGTCGTCCTGGAGGCCCGCAAGCTCACCGGCTTCGCCAAGGTCCCCTCCGAGCTGATGCAGGACAGCCTCGTCTCCTTCGACGCGTTCATCGGCCAGATGTTCCCCGAGGCCCTGTCCTTCTTCGAGGACACCGCGTTCCTCACCGGCGACGGCGTCGGCAAGCCCCTCGGCGTCCTCAACGGCGCCGCCGCGATCAGCGTCACCCGGACCACGTCGTCGCAGATCCAGTTCGCCGACGTCGTCAACATGTACGCGCGGATGCTCCCGCAGTCCCTCTCCCGCGCCGTGTGGCTCGCCTCCCCGTCGGCGATCCCGCAGCTCGCGAACCTGGCCATGACCCGCGGCACCGATGGCATCGCCTCCCCGCCGCTGTGGCTGACCAACGGCCAGGCCATCGACAGCCTGCCGATGAACATCCTCGGCCGGCCCGTCGTCATCACGGAGAAGGTCCCCGCGCTCGGCTCCGCCGGTGACTTGGCGCTGGTCGACTTCGGGTTCTACCTGATCGGTGACCGGCAGGCGATGCAGGCCCGGCAGTCCGAGGAGCGGTACTTCGAGACGGACGAGATCGCGTTCCGGATCATCGAGCGCGTCGACGGCCGGCCGTGGCTCCAGTCCGCGATCACCCCCGCCAACGGCGGCTCCACCCTCTCCCCGATCGTCAAGCTCGCCGCCTGACCCGGGCGCGCCAGAAAGGACACCAGCCATGGCCATGGAAGCTCTCGGCCGTCTCGTCGACGTCTGCGTCGGCGCGGCCCCGGTCGACCTCTCCAGCGCGGCCGTCACCGGCAAGCGCGTCTCTCTGAAGGGCTCGGGCGGTCTGACGATCGTCGTCTTCAAGGGTGCGGGCACCGCCGGTGACGACCCGACGCTGACGCTGAAGCAGCACACCGCGGCGTCGTCGGGCACCACCAGCAACCTGGCGGTCATCGACCACTACTACGTCAAGTCGGCCACGACGCTGGCGGGCACCGAGACCTGGTCCCGTATCGCGCAGTCGGCGGCGGCGACGATCGCCGACCCGGGCGGTGCCGGAACGTCGGCCGAGTCGCAGCAGGTGATCGTGATCGAGGTCGAGGCGGCGCAGCTCGCCGACGGCTACACGCACGTCTCGCTGGACGTGGCGGACGTGGGCGTGAACGCGCAGCTGGGGGCGATCCTCTACCTCCGCCGCGATCTGCTCGTCGGCCGGGCACCGGCCTCGCTGGCTGCGTCGCTGTGACTTTGCGGGTCTGCCTGGACTGCTCGGCGGCCTTCGCGGTGGGGGTGCCCTGGTGCCCTCACTGCGGGTCGGAGCGTCACGCGGAGCAGGGGTCCGCGCTGGCGCTGGGGATCCAGGCGGGCGTGCCCATCGAGGAGGAGCACATGCCGAAGATCACCCGCCTTGGCGGGCCGAGCGTCGCGGGCGAGCCCGTGCCGGTGGAAGGCGGTGAACAGCCATCAGCTGGGAGCAGTGGCGAGACATCGTCCGAGAAGCCGTCGACGAAGCCCGAGATGAACGAGACCGAGACCCCGTCGCCTGCCCGGAAGACGGGGAGCCGCTCAAAGCGGGCCCGGACGGGGAGCTCTTCTGCCCGTTCGACGGGTGGCGGCCAGGCGGACGCCGAGTCGGAGACCGGCTCCGCTGACGCCTGACCAGCCCACACGAGTGCACGAGAGGAGGTGAGAGAGATGGACCCCGTCTACGCGACCGTTGAGGACGTGCAGCGCGCCCTGGACGTGCAGCCGTCGGCGGCCAGCGCACGGCAGATCGACCGCGCCCTGCGGTCCGCATCCCGCGACGTCGACGGCCTGTGCCACCGCACGTTCTACCCGTGGCAGGGCGTGCGGAAGTTCGACTGGCCGGGCTCGCAGTACCGGCCGTCGTGGCGGCTGTGGCTGGACGAGCATGAGCTGATCTCTCTCACCTCCATCGTCTCCGGCGGCCTCGCTGTCGCGCCGGCCGACGTGGTCCTGTACCCGCAGGCCGGGCCGCCGTACAACCGGATCGAGACCAACCTCAGCACCAGCGCGGCCTGGGGCGGCGGAGACACCCACCAGCAGGACATCACCATCACCGGGCTCTGGGCTGGCTGCCCCCTCGTCGAGGCCACGGACGGCGCCCTGGCCGGAGCGGTCGCGAGCACGACGGCCACCACGCTCACCGTGGACGCGGCCACCTCGGCGTCCGTCGGCGTCGGCAGCGTCCTCCGCCTCGACGCGGAGCGCCTCCTCGTGACCGGCCGCACGATGGCCACCACGGGGCAGACCCTCACGGCGGATCTCGGCGTACAGAAGAACGCCACCACCGTGAGCGTCGCCAGCGGCACGGCCTTCGCGGTCGACGAGACCCTCCTCATCGGCGGCGAGCGCATGCGCATCACCGACATCGCCGGGAACACCCTGGTCGTCGAGCGGGCGGTGGACGGCAGCACGCTCGCTGCGCACACGGCCGGCGCCACGATCTACGCGGCCCGCACCCTGACCGTCACCCGCGGCGCCCTCGGCACCACTGCGGCCACGCACACCAGCGCGGCGCCTGCGTACCGGTGGGAGCCGCCGGGCCTCGTCAAGGACCTGACCATCGCCAACGCCATGAACCGGGTCCTTCAGGAGCAGGCCGGTTACGCCCGCACCAGTAAGGCCAGCAGCGGTGCCAAGAGCACGTCGGTCGAGGTGCTGTCGCTGGACTCGCTGCGGACGCAGGTCTACGACGCGTACGGCCGCAAGGCCCGCCACCGGGGGGTGTAGCGATGCCTGGGTTCGATGTGCGTGTGAACTCCTCAGCGTCCGGGCCGTGGGCGACGGGCCGGGCGGGGCGCGCTCTGCACGACTATGCGGACGACGTGGAGTACCAGGTCGCGCGCGAGGGCGAGCGGATGGTGCATCAGCGGCTGCGGCAGGTGCTGCGGCACCCGACGGGCTACTACCAGTCGAAGATCAGTGTGGACCGGACGGGCGACGGCAGGTACAAGATCCACGACCAGCGGATGATCTACGGGCCGTGGCTGGAGGGCACCGGCTCCCGCAACAGCCCCGTCACGAGGTTCCCGGGCTACTTCACGTTCCGGCGCACCAAGCCCCTGCTGGACCGGAAGGCACCGCAGATCGCCCGCGACCTTCTGGCCCGCTACCGGTCGAGGGGGCTGATCTGACATGGCCCTCGACGCTCTTACCGTCCTCGACGCGGCCCAGAGCCACGCTCTGGCGTCTGGCTACTTCGCTGCCGTCAACGGCCACGAGCCGAAGTCCCCGCCGGCCTCCGGGCTCACGTGCGCGGTATGGGTCGAGCAGATCGGACCCGCGCGCGGCGGCTCCGGCCTCAACTCGACGTCGGCGCGCCTCGCCCTGTTCGTGCGCCTGTACGCGCCGATCAACGAGCTGGCGCCCGACAGCATCGACCCCGCCCTCATGGATGCCCTCGACTGGCTGATGGCGGCCTACTCCGGCGACTTCACCCTCGCCGGCCTCGTCCGGCACGTCGACCTCCTGGGCACCTACGGCGAGCCGCTGTCGGCGCGCGCCGGCTACTTGCAGGAGTCCGGCGCGGAGTACCGCTGCATGACGATCCTGCTGCCCCTCATCGTCAACGATCTCTGGAACCAGGAGGCGTAGTGGCCAAGCAAAGCGGGCTCGGCGATGCGCTGTTCATCTCCGGCTACGACCTCTCTGGCGACATTCAGGGCGTCGGCAACATCGGCGGCGGCCCGAGCCCCTTGGATTTCACCGCCATCACCAAGAGCGCCTACGAGCGCAAGGGCGGGAAGCTCGACGGCCGGCTTCAGGTCACGACGTTCTTCAACCCGGGGCTGGAGGCGGATGCTGCGCACGAGGTGCTGTCCGTACTGCCACGGACGGACGTGACCGCCATGTACTGCCGCGGCACCACCCTCGGCGCGCCGTCCGCGAACCTCGTCGCCAAGCAGATCGGCTACGACGGCACCCGCGGCGACGACGGCAGCTTCACCTTCGGCGTGGAGATGCAGTCCAACACGTACACGCTGGAGTGGGGCAAGTCCCTGACCGCGGGGAAGCGGACGGACACGACCGCCACCAACGGCAGCAGCGTGGACTTCGGGACCGGGCCGACGAGCTTCGGCCTCCAGGCGTACCTGCACGTGTTCGCGTTCACCGGCACCAGCGTGACAGTGAAGTTGCAGGAGTCCTCGGACAACGGTGGCGCGGACACGTGGGCGGACGTCACCGGCGGCGGGTTCACCGCGGCCACCGGTGTGGGGGCGCAGCGGATCCAGACGGGCCGGGCTCAGACGGTGGAGCGCTACCTGCGCGTGGTCACGACCGGGACTTTCACGAATGCCGTGTTCGCGGTGTCGGTGATCCGGAACGACGTGGCGGTGACCTACTGATGCGACCCGTGAACAGGATCGACCCGAACCTGCCGGTCGGTGCGTACCAGACCTACGCGATCACCCGCCGCCGGGACCTGACGGTGCGCGCCGTGTGCGAGCAGGTCGGGTGTGAGGCGTGGCGGAACGGATGGGACAGCGTCATCGACGAGCGGACGGAACTCGGCACGGCGCAGGCCGCATACATCCGCACGCAGTCGCGGCGCACGTTCCGCGAGACGCGGACCGACGCCGGCATGACCGTGTTCCGGTTCGAATCCGGGCAGCGCTGCTTTGCGGACCACCAGACCGTCCCCGAGCTGTACGTCGTCCGCGACGGGGACCACCGCGGGAACCCCACCGGCCGGAAGCGGCTGCACACTCGTGCGGCCGACTGGGTCGAGGACATGGCGGAAAACCAGCTCCGCCTCGTCGAGAACCAGCGGAAGGGCTGAGCGAGATGGCAGAGCCGAAGCACTGGCGCCTGGAGATCTACGGCCAGGACTACACCAACGACTGTGAAGACCTCGACGTCGAGATGCCTGCCGTGGTCCATAACGTGCGACACGACGACGGGCGCGCGCAGCGACGCCATCTCGGCCCGAGCGGCTTCGCTATCACGCTGACCGCACCGTCGGACCGGCTGCGCGCCCTGGTTGACGGGGGCGACCAGATCCGCGTGGTGAAGGTGACGTTCGAGGACCAGGCGATCCGGGTGCCGGTGCTGTTCCACGAGGAGTGGGTGGATCGGGGCGGGGTCTGGAAGATGTTCGGCTCCCTCTACATCGACCGGAGTCGGGAACCGAAGTGGGTCACCGAGCCTGTGCTCGCTGACGCTTAGCCGAAACGGACAGAAAGGGCAAAATCATGGCAAAAGAGTCTGGGCTCGGCTGGAGCGTGTGCTCGGTCGACGATGCAGCAGGTACCCCCCGCGCGATCGTCAACGACATCACCAACGTCCAGTTCGCCACCCCGCGCGGCGTGCAGGACGCCACCGGCATCGACAAGAGCGCTTACGAGCGGATCCTCCTGCTCGCCGACTTCAGCGTCACGCTGAACGGCGTCTTCAACGACGCCGCGAACATGGGCCACGACGTCTTCAAGACCGTGCCGTCCACCAGCGTGGCGCGTACCACGACGCTCACCGTTTCGGGGCAGACCCTCGCCAACGAGGTGCTCTACACCGACTACCCCCTCACCCGCGCCGACTCCGGCGAGCTGACCTACTCGGTGCCTGGCGTGCTCGCCAATGGCGTCGTTCCGACCTGGGCCTGAAAGGAGGCGCACGTGGGATACCGACCGAAGCGGAAGATCTTCAAGCTCGACTTCACCGGCACCGACCACGAGGGCCTTGAGGCCAGCGTCCGCGGCCTCACCGTCGGCGAGGAGCTGGAGCTCAACGAAATGGAGTGGAGCGCTCAGAACACCGTCAAGGCGCTCGTGCAGCGGCTTGTCTCCTGGAACGTCGAGGACGACCAGGGCCAGCCGGTGCCGACCACCTTCGAGGGCGTGTGCACGCAGGACGGCGCGATGGTCCTTGCCATCCTCAACGCGCTCCGGCAGGCGAACAGCGGGGTCCCCGACCCTTTGCCGCAGAGCTCGCCCGATGGCGAGCCGTCCCCGGCGGTACCGATTCCGATGGCACCCCTCTCCGAGAGCCCGGAGAACTCAGCCGTGCCCGCCTGATCCTGCGGCTCTGCGAACGCTTCCACTGCCTGCCGTCCGCCCTGATGGACGAGCCGGCGGAACTGCTGCGCCTGATCACCATCGAAGAACTCGGCACGCCTGATACGGAGGGAGGGGACCCCGATGGCTGACGACGTCACGATCACCGTGCACGTCCGGGACCTATCGGGCCCCGGCTTCAACTCCGTCTCCCGCAACCTCAACCAGCTCCAACGCCAGGCGAACGGCATGGGCGCCTCGCTGCGCATCGTCGGCGGGGACCTGGACGGCGTGGCCTCGTCCGCGCAGAACGCCGGCCGCTCCCTGGGAAAGGGCGGCGGCCTGACAGGGCAGCTCATCGGCGTGGGCGCGGCCCTCGGAGCCAGTGTGCTGCCGGCGATCGGCTCTCTCGCGCCGATGCTGGCCGGCCTCGGCGTCGTCGGCGGCGGTGCCGCGCTGGCCATGGACGATCTGAAGAAGAAGGCGAAGCAGCTCAAGCCCGCGTTCGAGGACTGGCAGAAGGCGACGGAGAAGGCGGTCGCTCCGCACACGGAACGGGCGGTGAAGTCACTCAAGTCCGCCATGAAGGATCTTGAGCCGTCGTTGGTCCTCGGCGCTGAGACGTTCGGCACCATCACCGAGCGGGCGTCCGCGTTCGCCGCGTCCCCGGCATTCCAGTCGGCGTTCCAGCGGAACGCGCAGATGGGCGTCGTCTTCGTCGAGCAGTTCGCGGAGTCGGTGGGGAAGTTCACGCAGTCGTTCTTCGAGTTCGGCGCGAAGTCCCAGCCGTCCCTGGACGCCATGCAGGAGCTCCTCGGCGGGTTCCTCGACACCGGCCTGCCGGGCATGTTCGACGGCCTGGAGCAGGGCATCGGCGGCTCGGCCCGGGTCATCGAGGGCCTGGCGTCCTTCCTGAACGAGGGCTTCCTGCCCGCTCTGGGGAAGGTCGCAGGGTCCTTCGCTGAAGCCTTCGGGCCGCTCCTCGGAGAGATCCTCACCACCGCGGGCGAGCAGCTGCTCCGCCTCGGCACCATCTTCGAGGGCGCGATGGAGGGGATCGAGCCTCTGGCCCTGATCGCAGCCGACGCCTGGCACGCCTTCTCCAAGATCCTGGACATCGGCTCCGAAGCCGCGTGGTCCCTGGCCAGCGCGCTGGGCGGCGCCCTGTTTGACTCGCTGCTGGCGGTCCTCGGCATCGACACCTCGTCGATCGGCGACATGGCCGGCGGATTCACCAAGCTCACGGACTGGGTGGACTCCAACGAGGGCCGCATCCGGGGCGTCTTCTTCGGCATGTCCCACGCCATCATCGAGATGGTCAGCACCGCCTTGCAGTGGGCACCCAAGCTGTACGACGTCTTCAGCTTTGCGATCGAAGGCGTCCTCGTGGCCATGGACGGCTTCATCTCCACCCTGGCCCACACCTGGGGCGACCTGCCCGGCATGGGCTTCCTGAAGGACTGGAACAGCAAGTTCGACGAGTTCGCTGGCAACGCCCGCGAGGACATGCGCGGCGTCGGATCCGCCATCGACGACTTCGTCGGGGAGGCCGTGCCCCGGCTGAGCCGGGCGCAGCTGAAACTGAGCGTCGATCAGGCCGAGCAGAACCTCGCCTCGATCAAGGAGAAGCTCGACGACCCGAGCCTCACGAAGACCCGCGAGGCCAAGCTGCGGGCCGACAAGAAGCAGGCGGAGCAGGCCCTCGCGGACGCGAAGGCGGCGCTGAAGAGCTTCGACCGGCAGTCGGCGACCGGCACGTTCAAGGGCAACGTCAGCCCGTTCATGGGCGCTCTCGGCCAGGTCCGCGCCATGAGGATCCCCACGAAGACCGGGGCGATCAGGGCCAACACGTCCCCGTTCTGGGCTGTAGCTGGAGGCCTCAACGGCCGTACCATCGGCAGCGCCTTCGTCAACGTCTACAACCGGTACATCGACAACAAGGCCGCCAAGCCGTTCCGGTCGGCGGGTGGCCCGGTTCGCGGCTACGCCGACGGCGGCGAACTCCAGCACTTCCCCAGCGGCGGCCTCATCGAGGGCCCCGGCGGGCCCCGCAGCGACAGCATCCTGGCGACGTTCGCGTCTGGGGCGACGGCCCGTGTGTCGGACACCGAGTACGTGGTGCAGTCCTCGGCGGTGAAGAAGTACGGGCTCCCGTTGTTGAACGCTCTCAACCGCGGCGCGCTCAAACTTGCCGGGGGCGGCACGACGAAGGGGGAGCGGGAGGCCCGGAGTAAGGCGCGCAGCGACCTCACTCTCAGCCGGTTCGGGTACATGGCCGGCTGGCGGACGTCGGAGTTCGGGAACGCCCTCTCCAACCCGGACAGCATCAGCTCGCTGGTGTCGGCGCTGAACTCGTGGCGGTCGATCATCCAGAAGGCGACGCACGGCCGGACCGAGTCGCGGCTGCTGAAGCAGCTCGACTCCACCGGCAAGAAGCTGATGACCTACGAGCGGCAGCTCGACAAGGCGTCCTCGTCGTTGCAGAAGAGCAAGGACCGGCTGAACGAGCTGAAGCAGGCGGCCGAGCAGCTCCGCTCGTCCATCATGAACGGCGTCCTGTCAGCGGCGAACATCACGAAGAACCGCGGTGACGGCCCGGTCACCCCCCAGTCGATCATGGCGAATCTGATCGGCAGCCGTGACCAGGCATCGGCGTTCGCGTCGGCGCTCAAGCAGCTCCAGACCAAGGGCGTCAAGTCGGAGCTGATCCAGCAGATCGCCGAGGCCGGGATCGAGGGCGGCGGCCTGGAGACCGCGGGCGCGCTGCTGAAGGCGTCCCGCAGGGACATCATCCAGATGAACCTGCTGCAGACGCAGATCATGCAGCAGGCCGCGCTCGCTGGGAAGACCACGTCGGACTCCGTGTACTCCTCGCGGATCAAGGGCCAGGAGCAGCTGGTCAAGGCGTGGCAGCGGACGGTGGACATCCTCGGTTCGAAGATGGAGAAGCTCACGAAGGCCATGGAGAAGGCCATCGAGAAGGGCTTCGGGATGAAGGCCTCGGGCGGGATCGTCGGCGGTTCGGCCGCGACGGGCGGCGCCCGGGGCTCGTGGACTCTGGTCGGCGAGCACGAGCCGGAGCTGGTGCGCCTGCCGTTCGGGTCGCGGGTGTACTCGGGTCCGGACACCCGCCGTATGCAGCAGCAGGCGTGGTCGTCGATGCTCAACACCCCCCGCTCCGCGCGTGGTGCCGCAGCACAGGGCGTTGCGGTGCAGCCGGTCATCGTCCACCAGACCATCACCCTCGACGGGCGCGTGGTGGCGCAGCAGATCTTCGACCCCCTACGCAAGGAGATCGCGAACCGTGGCGGCAGCGTGCAAGGAACTCTCGGGCAGGGAGCCGGCTGATGTTTGATGATCTGCTGCCGATCCGGGTGGATCTGTCGTTGGACGGCACCACGTGGACGGACGTCTCGGACGACGTCCGTTACGAGGAGAAGGTCCGCATCACGCGCGGGCGGGCGGACTGGGGACGGCAGACCGACCCCGGCCGCTGCAACTTCTCCCTGAAGAACCTGACCGGGAAGTACTCGCCGAAGAACCCAGAGTCCCCGTACTTCGGGCAGATCGGCCGGAACACCCCGGTCCGCGTGTCGGTGAGCACCGGCTCCGTGGCGCTCGACCTGCCGGGCGGCGAGGGCGACTACGCGTCCACACCCGATACGGCGGCGCTCGACATCACCGGCGACATCGACATCCGCGTCGACGCCACCCTCCTCAACTGGTGCTTGCCCGACTACCCGTCCACGGGCGAGACGACCTACCCGCACACCAACCTCCTCGGCAAGGACGACTCGGACAACAGGTCGTGGGTCCTGTCGATCCGCCGCAGCAAGCCGTTCCTGGAGTGGTCCAGCAACGGCAGCTTCATGACGAACACCGCGCTGGCGACGATGGACCTGCCGCTGACGACGTCCGGCCGGATCGCGGTGCGTGTCACCATTGACGCCGACAACGGCGCGGGCGGCCACACCATCCGCTTCTACACCGCCCCCACCATGACCGGAACGTGGACGCAGCTCGGCGACCCGATCACCGGCACTGGCAGTACCAGCATGTACGCCGGGACCGCGCCGCTGCGGATCGGTGACGCGAAGTGGCTCGACAACACCTGGCCCATCGGGCTCGTGCACAAGGTCGAGGTCCGCTCCGGGATCGGCGGCACCCTCGCCGCCAGCCCGGACTTCAGCGCACAGACCTCGGGCACCACATCGTTCGCGGACAGCGCGGGCCGCACGTGGACTTTGGCCGGGCGCACCGAAATCACTAACCGCAAGGTGCGCTTCGTCGGCGAGGTCGCCTCCTGGACACCCCGCTGGGACACGGGCGGGAAGGACGTCACCACCCAGGTCGAGGCCGCCGGCGTGCTGCGCCGCCTCGGCGTCGGCTCTATCCCCACCAAGTCCGCGATCTACCGGGAGCTGACGAGCCCGGGCCGGATGGAGACGGGAATCCACGCGTACTGGCCGATGGAGGATGGCACCGCCGCGACGAAGTTGGCGTCGGCCGTGTCGGGGCATCCGCCGATGCTGTACACGGCGGGGGTGACACTCGCGGCCTACGACGGGTGGGTGGCTTCCGCTCCGGTGCCGACCGTCACCAGCGGCGGCCTTCGGGTGGCGGTGCCGCCGTACACGCGTGTGGAAAACACCTCGGTGATCGGATTCTTCTGCAAGGTCCCCACCGGGGGCACCGTGTCGACGCAGCGCCTCGTCTCGTGGTCGACGACGGGCACGGGCGAGATCTGGTCCGTGCACGTCAACACCTCCGGCAACCTCGCGCTGCGCGTGTACGACGAGGACAACGTCCAGGTCCACGACACCGGTTTCGGGACGCAGGCAATCAATGGGCGGGACACCTTCATCATCGTCCAGGTCATCCAGAACCTCGGCGACAGCGACTACTCGATGGTCGTCGTGGACATCGCCCGCTCCCTGCCGACCGCCGTCCCCGACAACACCTCGTCCACGACCGAGACGTCGGGCACAGCGATCGGGTACACGCCGGGCATCATCGTGCAGGTCCGCATGGGCGAGGACGCAGGCATGGCCGGGACGGCGATCGGTCACCTGGGGGTCGGCCGGGGCCTCTCCGCCTACAACGCGACCGGCGGTGTCCTCGTCGGCTGGAACGGCGAAGAAGGCCCCTCCCGGGTGTCGAGGATCGGGATTGAGGAGAACCTCCACTCCTACGCCACCGGCCCGGGTGACGAGCAGTGCGGCACGCAGCCGTCCGGGACCGCGCTGGACGTGATGCGCGGCGCTGGGGACGTCGACGAGGGCATCCTCGCCGAGCAGCGGTCGGTCCTCGGCATCCGGTACGTGACCCGCGCGAGCATGTACAACCAGCCGCCGACCATGATCCTGGACTACACGGGCGGCGACGGGCTGGTCGTGCCGCTGGAGCCGGTCGACGACGACCAGTCCGTCACCAACGACGTGACGGTGTCCCGCACCAGCGGCTCCTCGGCGCGGCTGACGCAGGACACGGGCCCGCTGTCGACGCAGCCGCCACCGGCGGGGATCGGCCTGTACGACACCTCGGCCACGCTCAACTTGCTCGATGACGAGCAGCCGCTGGAGCACGCGGGCTGGCGCCTCCACCTCGGCACCTGGGACGAGACGAGATTCCCTCGGGTCACCGTGAACCTGGCGGCGGCCCCGCACATGGTGGAGGCCGCCGCCGCGGTGGACACCGGCTCCCGGGCGCAGGTGACGAACCCGCCGGTGTGGCTGCCGCCGGACCGGCTGGATCTGCTCGTGCAGGGCTACAGCGAGCAGCTCGACCAGTTCGAGTGGACGATCACCTACAACTGCACACCGGCCCGCCCCTTCGACGTCGCCTGGACCGGCAGCGCCAACACGGCAACCAGCCCCGTCGAGTTCGCGTGGCTCGACACCGACGGATCCCACCTCGCCGAACCCCTCGACACCACCGAGACGGCCGTCGACGTCCACACCACGGCCGGATACCGGTGGACGCCGTTCGTCGCGGACACCCCGCTGGACTGGCGGGCCGGCGGGGAGGTCATGACCGTCACCGGCCCCGGCGGCCTGATCAACAGCAACCCGTTCTTCAACAGCGACGTCACGAGTTGGACCGGGGAGAACGCCACCCTGGGCTGGTCCCAGGTCCAGGTGCACCCGCACCCGCGGGCGGTCGGATCGCTCCTCGTCACCCCGGACGGAGTGTCGTCCAGCGGCGGCGCGGTCTGCGACATGACCGGCGTGGACAGCATCACGCCGGGCGCGCAGTACGTGCTGTCGATGTGGGTGTACTCGCCAGGCGGCTCATCCGACCTGCGGCCCTCCGTGCACTGGTACACCAACGCCAGCGCCTTCGACTCGACCGCGTCGACGGCCGCGCAGCCCGCGGCGGCCGGGGTGTGGACGTACATGGAGGAGACCGTCACGGCGCCCGCGACGGCCGGCCGCGCTCGGGTCCGCGCGCGCCACGGGGGAACGCCGGCCTCGTCGGCGGTCTACTACGTGTGGGCGGCCCGGATTACGCGGGTGTCGCCGTCGGCGCTGTACGACCGGTTCGGCCGCACCGCGTCGAGCAGTTGGGGGCTGGCCGACTCCGGAGCGATGTGGCAGACCGGCGGGGGCACGTCCGCGGACTACAGCGTGACGAGCGGCTACGGCGCGCACCAGCTGGCCACCGCCAGCGTCTCGCGGCGGACGTACATCGACTTCACGTACACGGACTTCGACGTGTACGTCAGCCTCACCCCGTCCGCTGTGGCCACGGGCGGGTTCCTGTCGGGCGGTCTGGTCGGGCGTTACGTCGACGCGGACAACCTCTACACCGCCCGGCTCGCCTTCAACCACACCGGCTCGACGATGACGCTGACCCTGCGGAAGCGCGTTGCCACGGTGGAGACGGAGCTGGCCGCGTTCACTCTGCCCGGCACGTACACCGCCGGCACCTACTATCGGCTGCGCTTCGAGGGCACGGGGACCACGCTCCGCGCGAAGGCGTGGCTCGCCTCGGACTTCGAACCGAACGCCTGGCAGGTCTCGGTGGTGGACACGTCGATCACTACATCGGTGTTCCTCGGCCTGCGGTCGATCTCCGCGACCGGCAACACCAACGTCAACCCGCAGATCCGCTACGACGATCTCGACCTGGCCAACCCGCAGACGTACACCGTCGTCCGCTCGCAGAACGGCGTGACCAAGAGCCATTCCGCTGGCGTGCCGGTGACGCTCGCCTACCCCACCGTCATCCCCCTGTAGGAGGCCACCGTTGTCTCAGTACCCCATCCTGTACGCCGGGCGCCGACTGCAGTCCGGGCTGCTCTCGTCGATGCTGCCGACGGAGGCATACAAGCGATCCACGCTGACGCGGACAGCGACGACCACGACGGCCGACGACCCGGATCTCCAGTTCACTCTGGAGGCGAACGCGATCTACTTCGTCGAGTTCTTCGTCCACTACCAGGCCCCGTCAGCGGAGCTGATCAAAACGACGTGGTCGGTGCCGTCGGCTGCGGTCGGCCTGCGCTCCGCCTGGGGTGCGGCTTCCGGTGTTGTCTCCGGCGACCCGTCGGGTGACGGCCGATGGGGCATCCACGCGTTCACCACCACCTGCACCTACGGCACCCGGTCCTCCGCCAGCCAGACGATGCTCGTCGAGACCGGACAGGTCGAGACCACGACGGCGGGGACGGTCGCCTTCCAGTGGGCGCAGGCAACCAGCGGTCTGACCGGGGTGCAGGTGTGCTCCGGCTCGTATGGCCGCGCCAAGCGGCTCGGCTAGAGGGAGGAAGCGTGCAGGACTACCCGAGATACCAGGTCCACTCCGAGATCGGCGAGGCCGGGTTCGACGTGGAACTCCGCATCGACGTCGCACCCGGAGGCGGCCTGCCGGGCATGGCGACGCCGGACGAGGTGGCGCGCGTGCTCGTCGACGCGATGGCCGCAGCCGGGGCGACGCGGTCGACGGCGATGTTGCTGACCGTGCAGGCCACCCCGGTGCCCGCACCCGTACCTGCGCAGGGGGCGTAGCCGTGGCCAAGCCCATGACCGCAGACCAGTGGATCAAGGCGCTCCGAGCGGAGGGCGTCACGGACATCGTGCAGATGCCGGGCTGGCGCACCCACAACCGGAACCACAAGGGCTCCTTCTCCAGCGTCCACGCCACGATGATCCACCACACGGCAGGCGAAGGCTCTGGACTGCCGAGCATCGTCTTCAACGGCGCCGGCGGCCTGCCCGGCCCGCTGTGCCACGACTACCTCACCCGCACCGGCCGCCTCTACCTGGTCGGCAACGGCCGCGCCAACCACGCCGGAACCGTCGCCCGCAACGCGTACAACGCGGTCCTCAACGAGAACAGCAAGCACCCGTACCCGGACGCTGCCGAGCCCATCGACGGCAACTCGGTCTCCTACGGGCTGGAGTGCGAGAACAGCGGCGCCGTGGGCCGGGCGTGGCCGGCCAAGCAGTACGACGTCGCGGTCCGGGTGCAGGCGGCGCGCTGCCGGTTCCACGGCTGGGGCGCGAACAGCGTGTGGGCGCACAAGGAAGCCACGCGCCGGAAGCCCGTCGATCCGCGGCTTCCGATGGACACGTTCCGCGCGGACGTCGCGGAACGGCTGAGGCACGAGCCGGGCTGGAACCCCGGCGAGGAAGAGGAGGACCCCATGGCAGGCATGACCAAGCAGGACATCAGCAACGCGGTCTGGTTCACCGACGACATCACGGCGCCGACGAGCGCGCCGGACGCCGACGAGAACCCGAACTGGACCGCGCAGTCCTACCTCCGGTCCATCTACAACTCCGTCGTCCGCCAGGAGAAGGAGATCGAGGCGCTGCGCGCCGAGATCGCCGAACTGAAGAAGGAGTCCTGACCCATGAAGATCTTCGGCAGAGAGCCCGTCTACATCCTCGCGTTCATCGCGATCACCCTCAAGCTCAGCTCCGCCTACGGCCTGGACGTATCGGCCGAGCAGCAGGGCGCCATCATGGCCGTCCTCTCCCTCATCGTCGCCGTCGCCACCGGGTTGGTCCTCAAGACCGGCGCGGTCGGCGCGTCGATCGTGAACCTCGCGCAGGGCGCCCTCGCCCTGTTCCTCGCGTTCGGCCTGAACATGAGCGCAGAAACCCAGGCCCTGTGGATGACGCTCGTCGAGGGCGCCGTCGCCATGGTGCTCCACCGCGAGGTGACGGCTCCGGTGCCTGCGCTGCCGACCGAGCTGAAGAGCCCGGTCCGCTCCGCGGACGCCTGATGCGGGGCGCGGTGGCGCGGCCGGCGTTCGCCCACCGCACGGTGACGTCGGCCGCCCGGCCGCGCTCAACCCCACTGCACCATCGGAGGACGCCCGTGGACGCTGCGACGCTCGGCGCCGTCGGAACCATCGTCGTCGGGCTCGCGGTGGCCGCCGCCGCCCTGTACGGACACCGCGGCGCCAACGCCGCGAGCCAATCGGGCGCTGTGCTCGGCGGCTACAGCACGCTCGTCGACAACCTGCAAGAAGAACGCGCACAGCTACGCGACCGCGTCGTGGAGAACGAACGGCTCCTCGCTGCCGCGTACGCCGAACTCGCCAGCGAGCGCGCCGACAAGGCCGCTCTGCAGACGCGGATCGCCGAACTGATCGCTGAGAACGAACGACTGCGCGGCCGAATCGTCGAGCTAGGGGGACAACCCACGTGAGTCGTCATGGTCAGCCGGTCCTCGTGCAGCGGTGGCGGACCCTCGCGGTCGCCGCAGTGTTGCTCGTGCTGTCGGGCGCGATCGTCCTGGTGTGGCTGCGGATCGACGCCGAGGCACGCCGCGCGGACGCTCTCGCAGCCGAGGCGGACCTCCGCGGGGACGCGGTGTCGACCCTTGCAGGTGACGTGCGGGTGCTGCGCGAGCAGGTGAAGGCCGAAGGCGCGACACCGGCAGCACCGGATCCGGCGCGTGCGGTTGAGGATCTGCCCGACCGTGTCGAGGTGCCTGTGCCGATCCCGGGCCCGCAGGGCGAGCCCGGTAGGCCGGGCAAGAGCGGCGAACCGGGGGCCGCAGGGGAGGACGGTGAACCGGGCGAGGACGGTACGGACGGGGTACCTGGTGTAGACGGTGGGCCTGGCGCGGCGGGGGCCGACGGCACGGACGGCGTGCAGGGACCACAGGGCGAGCCGGGGCCCGGTGGCCCGGCAGGCCCCGCAGGTCCGGCCGGACCGCAGGGCGAGCAGGGGCCGCGCGGGGAGGAGGGCCCGGCGGGAGCGAGCTGTCCGGCGGGGTACAGCCTCCAGCCCCCGCCGGATGACCCCGATGCCCTGATGTGCCGCCGCGACAGTGCACCGGACAACGGCGAGGACACGAAGACACCGGGACCGCTCGCCCTGGCCCTGGACCCGCAGCGGCGGCAGTACCCCTGAACCGGGTGGAAGTAGCAGCGGTCAGCCCACAAAAGAGGTCTCGCCCCATACCCTGACAGTGACGAAGCTGTAGGAGAGGGGCGAGACCGTGCCATCTAATGCTACCCCGGACCCGTTCGCTGACCCGCTGAAGTTCGGCCAGCGTGTGCAGATCCATCGCGAACGCCGCGGTATGACGCGCGCCCAACTGGCCGACCTCATCGGCGTCTCCCCGCACACGCTCAAGAAGATCGAGAACGGGCAGCAGCAGGCGCCCGGCCTTGAGATGGTGTTGCGGATTGCCGAAGCGCTCCGGGTGCGGGATCTCGCTGACCTCACAGGCCACCCGGATATGCACGTGAACCTCTTCATCGGCCCCGGTCACCCCCGCCTCGCCGCGGTCAAGGCCGCCATCGACAGTTTCCCGCTGGCCTTGCCCGGCGAGCCGCCGCGCGTCGCGCACCTGGAGGCGCGACTGCACGCCGCATGGAAGGCACGCCACCAGGCGCCCAACCATCGGGAGGTCATCGGCCGGCTGCTGCCCGACCTGATCCGAGACGGGCAAGCGCTGGTTCGGCACGCCGATTCGAGCGCGGACCGGCGCACGGCGCAGGCCCTCCTCGCGCAGACGTACTCCCTGTCGCAGTTCTTCATCGCCTACCAGCCGGACTCCGCCCTGCTGTGGAGGGTGGCCGAGCGCGGCATGATCGCAGCGCAGGAGTCCGAGGACCCACACACGATCGGTGTCGCCGCGTGGCTCCTCGCGCAGGCGCACCGGGACTCCGGGCCCCGGCACTTCGATGCTGCCGACGCCGTGAACCTGGAGGCCGTACGGTTCCTCGAACCGCTGCTGCCAAACGCCAGTGACCATGTGCTGGGCATCGCGGGCGCGCTGGAGTTCGAGCTGGGCTACACGGCTGCGCGTCGGCGGGAGACGGGGACGGCGTGGCGTCACTGGGACAAGGCTCGCGAGATGGCGGGCCGTCTGGCCTCGGACTATTACCACCCGGTGACGTCGTTCTCGCAGGCCATCATGGGCGCTCACGCCGTGACGATCGCGGTGGAGCTGCACCACGGTGGGGAGTCGGTGAGGCAGGCTGCTCGGGCGGATGAGGTGACCATTCCGTCCAGGCCGCGCCGGGCCCGGCACCGCATCGAGGAGGCCCGCGGCTACCAGCTGGACGGGCAGCCGGACGTGGCGATCGCGACGCTGGAGAAGGCGCACCGCTCGGCGCCCGAGACGATCGCATACAACGGGTACGCCCGCCGCATCATCCTGGAGGAAGTCGAGTCGAAGCAGGCGGGCCGTCGGCGGCGTGCGTCGGAGTTGGCGGTGGAGGTCGGCATTCTGGCGGCGTAGGAAGGGGACCGGATTCCGGTCCTCGGTGGTGTTCGAAGGCTCTTACGGTCGCTGGTGTGAGACGGATCACCTCGACCGTAGGGGGCACGACGATGCCGAGCGACGCCGCAACGAGTACCGACGCCACACCACCTGAAGTGCTGACCATCCTCGGCCTGCCCGGCCTTGACAGCCTCACCGACGACCAGGTACGCGGCGCCCATTGCGTTTGGTGCAAGACCGGACTGACCGCCGATTCCGCGGTGGACTTCGGCGAGCAGCAGACCCCGCTGTCCGGCACCAGCTCCGTGCACGGCATGCGCTGGTACCCGCGAGCCTGCCCGACGTGTACCGCCGACCGCGCGCACCGCGGCTTGTTCGACCACGCCCCGAGCTGCGAGCAGTGCGTCGACGCCGCCGAGCGCTGCGAGATCAGCCGCGCCCTGTACCGCCTCGTCCGGGACGGCCGCCGATGAGGCGCTGCGACTGCTGCGGCGAGCTGATCGAGGGCGAGCCGAAGGTGTACGACATTCCCTCCCCGTCCGGCGCCGGGGCCACGGTCTACGTGCATCCCTACCCCTGCAAGGCGTCGCCGCCCCGGCAGACGTACCCGGCCGACAACGGCCGATGAGACTCCGCGCCCGGCGCGCTGTCCGCCGACCGTGCCGGTAGCGATCCCCGCGGCCCGCCCCTGGCCCCGAACAGGGGCGGGTCGCCGCACCTCCCCAGACTCCCGTCGCCATCCGGCGGCAGGGAAGACCGCACCACCGAAAGGACGTCACCATGCGCCAGATGATCGGTATCACGCTCCGCCAGCTGTTCCGCCCGCTGGGAATGACTTGCCCGAACGGCCAGTGCGGCGGCACCATGATCAAGTCGGGTGACCACTACCGCTGCCCCAAGTGCGGCGCCCAGATGTAGTACACCCCCGGGGTGGTCTTCTCACGTTCTCTGGTCACAGCCCCCGCGGGGCGAGCACCATGGGGGAAGGCCACCGCTCCGACGAAGGATGCTCATGGAATGCCCCAAGTGCAGGTCGACGAACGTCACGTCGACCGGTGAAAGCCCGGTCTGGCAGTGCATGAAGTGCAACCACAGGTTCGATCGGGATAGGCAGGCCAAGAAGCTCGGCGTCATCCGATAGGAACCTGCGGAGCGGCCCCGGACAGCGACCTGTACCGCTG
>NZ_JBHXNW010000010.1:128648-147267 GCF_042717365.1 Streptomyces sp. NPDC058534 | reverse complement strand
GTCGCTCTCGCCGCGGTGCTCTCACCCCCCCACACACCCCCCCTCCGGTGGGGGGGGGCACACACAACCTCTCTGGGGTGCTGGGTGGGGGAGGGCTGCGACCGAGGGCGGATCGCAGCCAGGGCCCACCCGTTCCGGGCGGGCCAAGGGGAAGTCGCGCCCGCGCGACAAGAAGCAGCGTCGCGCCCACAGCGTCCGCCTCAACGAAACCGAGCACGCCCTCATCCAAGGGGGTGCAGACGCCGTCGGCATGAGCACGGCGGGCTTCCTCGCGTACGCCGGCCTGGCCATGTCCCGCGACCAGTCGCGCACTGCCGTGGCCATTGCCACCGAACGCGATGTGCTCACTGAGCTGTTCGCCGCGCGCCGGCAGCTCGGCTGGGCCGGCAGCAATCTCAACCAGGTCGCCAAGGCCCTCAACACCGGCGGCGAGGTTCCTCACCTGGCGACGGTCATCGCCGACATTCAGCGGGCGGCCAAGTCGGTGCAGGTTGCCGCTGACCGGGTCGCCAACCGGCAAGTGGGCGAGGCGGCTTGATCCCCAAGGTGCACAAGCAAGGCAGCGAGACCCTCGGTCTGCTCAACTACCTCTACGGCAAGGGCACTCGCGAGGAGCACATCGACCCTCACCTGGTTGCCTCCTTCGACGGCATGGCCCCCGACCCCGGCCGCAACCCGGGTGCGACGAAGCGGGACCTCCAGCAGCTCCTCGACCAGCCCTTGCAGATCCTCGCCCCCGACCAGCGCCCCGAGAACCACGTGTGGCATCTGTCCGTACGCAACGCCGTCGAGGACCGCATCCTGTCCGACGAGGAGTGGGGAGACATTGCGCGCCGCATGGTGGCCGCGACCGGCATCGACCCGGGCGACGGTGCGGGCTGCCGCTGGGCGGCAGTCCGGCACGCCGATGACCACATCCACATCATCGCGACCCTCGTCCGCGAGGACGGCCGCCGTCCCGACCACCATTTCTCCGGGAAACGCGCCCACGCCGAGGCCCGTCTCCTTGAAGTCGAATACGACTTGCAGCGAGTCAATCCTGGGGACGGCACTGCGGCGAAGAGGCCCACCAGCGCCGAGCGCCACAAGGCCGAACGCCAGGGCCGGAAGCGGACCGCTCGTGAGGAGCTGCGCGAGACGGTGCGCCGCGCTGTCGCCGGCGTACAGAGCGAAGGAGAGTTCTTCGACCGCCTGACCGCTGCCGGCGTCCTGGTCGAAAAGCGCGTCGCGCCCTCCGGCGACCTCCTCGGCTACAAGGTCGCCCTCACCGACGACCTCAACAAGGATGGCGAGCCTGTGTTCTATCCCGGCTCGAAACTCGCCCCTGACCTCTCCCTGCCTCGCATCCGTGAACGGTGGGCCAGCGATGCCGCTGACGGCCACGCCTCCGACACAGATCGTTCGGCTGGTTCGCCACGCGTCACTCCCTCGACCGCACGCCGCCAGGCGACGTCGGCGTCCTGGCAGGCCGTACTCATCATCGACCAGGGCGACGACGCACCGATCTCCGCGCTCATCGCCGCGGGCGGCGAGATGCTCGACGCGCTGGCCAAGACCTCGGCCGCACACACCCGCCGTGAACTGCGAGAAGCCGCCTGGGCGTTCGAGCGGGCCTCCCGTTCCCACATCCGGGCCGAGCGGGGCCACGACCGCGCCCTGCGGCAGGCTGCCCGGAACCTTGCCCACGGCGGGCCCGCGCTCGGCCGCGGGGAGGACGGCGCCACCACCGCCATGCTGATCGACATGGCCATCTTCTTCGTCCTCGCTGCCGCCCACTGGCACGGGAAGAAGGAGCACGCCCAGCAGGCCGCTGCTGCCCGCCAGGCCGCCGAGCATCTGCGCGCCGCCTACCAGGCCGCCGCACCGATGTACCTGGGCCCCATGCACCAGCGTGGTCGGAACATGTCCCAGCCCCTACGGCGCAAGCAGACCGCCTACCTTCGCCGGGCGGTGCCGGAGCTGGCCGAGCAGGTCCTCGCCGAGTCGGGCTGGTACGCCCTGGCCGCCACGCTCGCCGACGTCGAGAGCGCCGGGCACGACCCGGCCGCGCTCCTGGCCGAGGCAGCCGAGCGGCGAGAGCTGGACACCGCCGAGTCGATCAGTGATGTCCTCGTGTGGCGACTGCGGCGGATGGCAGACCTGCCCGCTGACGCCTCCGCGATGCCTCCGAGCCAGGCCAAGCGCACGACACCGGCAACGCACCGCGGCCAGACGCGCACCGCGCCGCCCCACAGGCCGGGTACGGCGACCGACAGCACACGTGAGCACCAACGGTGAGGAAGGTCTTCAGACCAGGACGGCGACCACCGCGATGGCCACCGTGGCGCCCGCGATGCACAGCATGATGGTGCGCGCGGTCGGCACTCGACGACGAGCCGGTGCCGACGTCACCTCGCGCGTACCGCCGCACGCACAGCCAGGGGTATGCGACAGGAACGGCGAGTCCATCCAGTAGGAGCCGCGCAGCTGCGGTGAGACGGGCGAAGGGGAGCTGGGCATACCAGGACAACCCCGCAACGCGTCCGCCGATACGGGACGCAACGCATCTGTAATGAAGGCTCGGCTCTCTCCGCCTCGTCCAGGCGACCGCCCGGAATCCTCGGTCCGAGTTCACGAATTCTAGAGTTGCAGCAGGTCAGCGACTTGCGGCACTCTCCTCGTGCAGGCGAGACGACAGAGATGGAGACGGCATGTTCCGACGCAACCGAGCGGACCGAGAGTTCCGTGATGCCCAGCGTGCCGGCCAGGCGCTGCTGGCCGTGCACACCGAGTGGCCCGAGGCTCCCGTCCCGGCCGCTGCGCCGGCCCCGGCCGCGCCGACCGACGCCACGGTGGTGCCCGACTTCTTGCCGCCGGAGTTCCGGGCACCGTGCCGCCAGGACGTCTCGGGCTTCATGATGCGCTGGGACCTGCCGCTCGTCGTCGACGGCGAAGTCCACGCGTGCCACTGCGGTGCGTACCGGAACTGGATCGTCTTCAACATGCGCGACGACTCGGTGTGGCTGCGCTGCGAGGCCGGCCACGAGGCGCGGGAGACCCGGCTGGACACGGCCTGGTACAACCGCAACTCCGGTCCGGTCGACCACTTCCACCCCACCCTCGAAGACGGCCTGCGTCACCTCGGCCACTGAAATTCGCGAAACCCCCTTCCCCTACCCCTGCGTTCATCGGCACCCGGAGGGCCGATCCGGTCAGACCATCCGTCTCGCATCACCAAGGGGTTTCCGCATGCGCCGTTCCACCACGACCCTCCTCGGCCTCAGTGCTGTCTGCACCGTCCTCGCCCTGACCGGTTGCGCCGGCCCTGCCGAGTCCACCCATTCCTCCGCCCCCGCGCACCGGGACGGCGGCACGCCCTCGGCATCTGTGCCGCTGTCGTCGACTCAGCTGAACCAGCGGCTGCTGAACGAGAGCGACCTGGGCGAGGGCTACACCCGCAAGCCCGAGGCCCCGCGCCACAACGACGACGTGACCGTGATCGGCTGCCCGGCGCTGGAGAAGCTCGGCGGCGACACGGCCACCGGCTCCGGTCTCGACTTCGCCCGCAAGGCGAAGGTGGCCTTCACCTACACCGCCAGCAGCACCTCCGAGGTGAGCGAGGAGCTGTACAGCGACAGCCCGGTGAAACTGTCCAGCGGCATCGGGAAGGTCTTCGACGCGATGCTCTCCTGCCCCTCCTATCAGGTGGCGTCGGGCAGCACGCTGGTCGACATGGGCACCGCTAAGTCGACCGCGCCGGAGCTCGGCGACGAGCAGTGGAGCCAACTGCTCACCTTCACCGCCGGCGGGCAGCGCAGCGTCGTCAAGCAAACGGCAATCCGCACCGGCAACATCCTGGTGATCGTCTCCGGCTCGCCCGGCCTGGTGGACGCACACCTCGGGCTAGCCGTGAACAAGACTCACGCCTCCCGCTGATCATCCTCGGCCTGCGGTTCCAACCGCACCGCACCACCTGGGTGGGCGCCAGGAGTCAGAGAACTCACCTCCCTCCCGACGCCCACCCCAACTCGCCTCATTCGGTATGCCCACCTACCCCTGGGAATTGATGACCTCACACTTCGGACCGCCGATCGACCTCTCCGACTTGCCGAATTCCATACGCGTGGACTTGCGGCCTCGTCGGCCGGTATTCGTCGGCCGCGTCTCCACAAAGGACAACCAAAACCCCGCTTCATCCCTCCCTCGGCAGGTGGCTCTGGCCTCTGAGCGCCTGGAAGAACGTGAGGAATTCGTGGCGCACTTCTGGGACGTCGAGTCGGGCATGCTTCCCCCGGAACTTCGAGGACTCGGTACACAGGAGATGTATGACGCACTTGCTGTCCCGATCCCCCGAGATGGTGGGCTGCAGGACCTGGTGGACCGTGCCGAGCAACTAGGTGTCACGCACGTCCTTGCCGAGCGCTCTGATCGCGTAGCGCGAGCGATGCTCACCAGCCTCACCGTGGAACACGAGCTGGAACGGATCGGGGTGGAGGTCGTCTACGCGAATGAGCCGACCGGCGGCACTGAGTCAGGGAGACTCCGGACTCGCCGGTACAGCCAGGTCGATGCGGAGATCTACCGAGCCACCCTGATGGAGATGTCGATGGGCGGGCAATTCCAGCACGCCGTCCAGGGCTGGAACCATGGTTATCCGCCTTACCCGTACGTAGCCGTGATCGACGAGAATGCTCCGGTACGGGAGCGGGGGCGGTTCGGTGCGGAGCGGCCCAAGCGAAAGCTCGTTCCTCACCCCGACCCGCGCCGGTTCGACGCCGCAAGGGAGTTGTGCCGTCTACGGCGGGAGGAGCATTTGAAGGCCGCCGACATCATCGCGATTCTCGCTTCAGATCCCGAGCAATATCCAATCGACGGCCAGTGGACGCATAACCGGGTGGAGGGCCTGATCGCCAACCCCAAATTGACTGGCTATCAGGTGTACAACCGGAAGGCGACCCGGACCGGCCGGGAGGGGTTCTCCAGGCTGAACCCGATCTCGCAGTGGGTGTGGTCGCCGAAGGCCGTGCACGAGTCGGTCGTCAGCGTGCAGGAGTGGAAGCAGGCGCAGGAGATAACTGCGGCACTGCGCGCCGGGGCACAGGGAGGCGGATCGATGCTGCGTATCCGCGCTGCGGCCCGGCGACTCGGGCTCACGATCGCTGCGGTTGAAAGCAACGAAACGCACACGCTGTACCGGATCGGTGGGCGGCAGGTAGCGCTGCCCAATCCCGTCCCGGACACAGTCGTGCAGCGGATCATCGACGACCTGGAGGGTGCGGCGTGAGCGACACCATCGAGTGCACGGCCACGCGCCGGGGGCGTACCTGGGTGGTGAGCATCCCCGAGTATGGGGTGTACGGGCACGGTCGGACGCTGAAGACGACGCACGAGAACGTCACGCAGGGGCTCGCGCTGGTCGGCGTCACGGCAGCTGCCACGATCACCCCGGTGACACCGGAATTGGAGAGGCTGCGGTCTGCGGAGGCGGCCTACACGGCAGCCCTGAGCGAGGCGATATCCGCCCTGGCTCTGCGGCGGACTTCGCTGAGGGACATCGCCGCGGCCACGCGCGTGCCGGCGAATCGGGTGAAGCGCCACCTCGCCGAGGAGACGAAGGGGACCTTGCTTCCCACAGAGTCCAGCTGAGGCGTCTTCCCGTAGGGCCGAGCAAGCATCGGAGATTCGGCCCCACACCGCGCATAGAGAAGGCCCGGCAGGTCAAATGGCCTGCCGGACCTTGCAGTTGGAGTGACGTCCGCTAGGCGAACAGTTGCACGCCGGCGTCAGCTACGGCGCACGACGGTGAGTCGGCCCTCCGCGGCTTCAGGCAGCGTGCGCCGCGACACCGGACCGGGTGCGGCGAGCGAGGACGCGAAGGCGGCGACCAGCTCGTGCGGGGTGCTCGCGCTGAAGCTCGCACACCACAGGTACGGCGCCCCGAGCACGGGCTCCGACCACGCCTGCCACCCCAGCAGGTCGTCGCGGGGGTCGGCGTCGTGGATGAGCGGCGGCAGCATCTCCAGCGAGACGTTCGTGGAGAAGCCCGGGTCGGTGGCAGCGGTGCGCGGGCGGTCCATGTCCCGCAGCCAGCCTCGGGCGTTGAGCGCGGCGAGCACCGACTCGGCGTTCTCGAGCCCGGCGTCGGGAGTCTCGCTGGCGTCGAGCGCGAGCAGGAAACCGGTGAGCGCCTCGTGCGGCACGCCGGCGGTGAAGTACGCGTTCCACTCGGTCAGCGCCGACGCAGGGTGCGGGCGGGCCGAAATCTGCCAGGCCACCGGGAGGCCGCCCAGCTTGAACGGGTAGGCGGCGAGGATCCACTCGGCGCCCCGCAGTCCGTCGGGGCTCACGTAGAGCAGGGAGTTGCGGGAGGTCGGCCACATACGCCAGCCGAGATCGGTCAGGGTGTCACCGATCCGCTCGGCGAGGACGCCGTCGTCACCAGCGAGGTGACGCGGGGTGACCCAGTACATCGGGTCCGGCGCAGCGGGGTGGGTGGGATCGGTGGGGTGGTGCGGGTGCAGGGGCGCCTCCGTCAGTTCGGGGGTGATTCAGTGGCCGTCGTTCGGCCTGGTCGCGCCGCGCCGGCGGCGCGCAGGAGCATCGACCGGACCCTGCCAGGTCAGCGCGACAGCCACCGCGGGCGGCAGGGGACCGAACTGCTCGGCCTCCGGCGACTCGGCGATGTAGACCATCGGCCGGCCATGCTCGTCCACCGACTCCACTACGCCGCCCGTGCGGTGTGACATGGGGAAGAAGGGGTTGATGGCGAGACGGGCCGTCGTGCCACGGTCGAAGGCGGACAGGGCGTCGATGATGTCGCCGACGGTCATCTCGGGCGAGTGCGGGTCCAAGGCGGTCTCCTAGCGGTAGCGGACGAATCCGCGCGAGCAGGGGCAGGGTACGCGTCGCGTATGTAGAGAGAGGAGGGACGAGCCGGTCACAGGGGCCGGGAGGTGGACAGAATCCGGGCCACCGCATCGGCGACGATCTCTGCCGGCGTGTCCGTGCCGAAGGCGATGCGGTAGCCGGGGACGCTCGCGGTGCCGATCACGGCGATGACCCAGCCTTCGCCCGTTACCCAGTCCTCGTCGGTGCCGCCGGGCCGGCCGTTCGGGAAGTAGCCGAGGTAGAACCGGCCGTCGCGCGAGCTGACGTGCACGTCGGCACGGTCGTCGACGATGTGGGTGAAATCGGCCTGCGAGAACTGGTCGATCACGTCCATCGCCTGGCCGGCGCCGAGCTTCCAGGAGCGGAGCCGTAGGGCCGCGACTGTGGTGGCGAATCCGGGTCGCGCCGCATCCAATGCCACAGCATCACCTCTCTGAACTGGGGTTTTCCGGAAGGTCGTTTAGGTTGACATGCCGTTGCGGTGTCCACCAGTCCTTTGGGCGATCTTCCTTGTCTGCCACCGGCGAACTGCCCTCCTGCGCGCCCGCTACCCTCTGGCAGCTATGGAGATCCCGGAGCCCGCCGGACCGCCGTACATCAATCCGGACGCCGAGGATCCGAAGCGGCCGGTCTGCGGGATCTGCCCGGCCACCCGGTACCCGCGCGAGCAGTTCCTGGTCTACAACAGGCCGTCCTGGGAGACCCCGTTTCATCCGGAGAACGGGCACCGCTACACCCGCAACGGCACCGTGCCGACCTGTGTTCACCCGGACAAGATCGGACTGGAACCCGACAGGATCGCCCCGGCGCCGAAGGAGCCGCCAGACCTGGGCGCGCCCCCGGCCCGCCGCCGTTACTGGAGCTTCCCGTGGAGGGCCTCGCATCGGCCCCGTCCCTCATGACGTCCGGGTCCGCCAGGAGGCGCCGAGTTCCGAGAGCCGCCCCCGAAGCGCCCCGCGCTGCTCCTCCAGATCCTGCGAGGCCGGCGAGAGCAGATAGACGTTGTCCCGGTAGAGGCGGAACCCGAGGCTCTCCCACCCCCGGGCGATCTTGGCGGTCACACGTTCCCACTCGGACCGATCCGTCAGCCGCTGACTGCTGAGGTCGGTGACGCCGGGCGAGCAGGCAACGGCCCGGCAGCCGAGCATGAGCCGATGGATCACCTCGCAGCCGAGTACGGCCGCCAGACCGTGCCCACGCCACGCAGGTTCCAGCGTCACCCGGTCCATGACGAGCAGCCCGGAACCGACGTACTCCAGCAGCTCGCTGACCTCGCTGGTGAACGAGCCCGTCTCGGGATCCAGGAGGACCTGAGCGGTCTCGTACAGCTCCTCCGACTCCTCCTCCATGGCCCAATAGGCGTTCCGGCCGCGATCGAGGTGCACCCGGTAGAACGTCATCCACCCCACGGTGGTGTCCTCAACCCTGCACGAGGAGCACGCCGCGGTGGCGCAGCTCCTCGTGGCCGCTGGCCCTTGGGCTGCGTCGTGCACGCGCCGACGGTGGAGGACTGCCACGTTCCATCGCTCCAGCGTGTCCGCCTGCGGGGTGTCCCAGAGGTCGTCGTCGAAGGAGATGCGCAGATGCAGGTCGGAGGGATCACCTGGAAGCGGGCGCGGCGTACTCACCCGGTCAACCTAGACGTGAGGTCCTGCACGATGGCCTCCAGGACCGCATCCGAACCCCCGACCGAGGCGGGCATGACGACACCGACCACCGTTCGGTGCATGGCGCCGCCCGTCAGCAGCGACGGCTCAAGCTTCTTAGTCACGATCCGCAGGAACCTGTGTCCGGGAGCCCCCTCGATCCGGTAGCCGGGTTGGAGGCGGGAGAGCCACTCATGGTCCACGGCCACTGCGGCGCCGCGCAGCGCGCCGATCCGCAGGCCGCGGGTCACCCAGCTCGACCAGGCAGCTTCGCTCCAGTCCGAGCCGTCGGCCGACCCGGGGATGACCTCGGAGAGATCGGGGTGCTGTTCAGCCACCCAGCGTGAGGGCTGCGCCTTGCGGAGGACCCACTGTCCGTCCCGGGCGACCTCGCCAGGGTTAAGCCCCGGGGTGAGGCGCATGTCCAGAGCGACGTGGCCGTCTGTGATCCGGTCGCCGTGGACCCAGACCTCGTCCTTGTTGACGACCCAGTCGCAGAGCCGCTCCATTGACGCTGTCACTCGTTGTGCTCCCTGGAGAGATTGATGCCCGTCCACGGTAAGCCGGGGTCCGACCGCTCCCAACCGGCCAGGCCCGTGTCCTGTGATGTCGAACCTTGAGCGCGTGCCACCGAAGTTTGATCGGTGAAATCCCTGGTCACGAGTGTGCCGATGCTGTACCGCATCGGGTCTCACCAGTAGTGCTGTGGATGGAGCGTTAGAGATTGATCATGCCGCCGAGTCAGACGCAGTGTGTAACACATCCCCGTTGATGACGGCGGAGATGTCGAGAACAGCGGTTGCGCGCCAGGACACGAGAGCAGACTGGTCGCGTCCAGGGCACTCCGGGGCAGTCGGACGCAGGGTCGGAGGCGCGGTGAAGTTCCTGTACTGGTCCAACCGGCGGGTCCAGATGGTGGCCGGCGACAACGGCGTCGGAGTCGGACCAGCGGCACGCTGGACGATGGGCGTCAACCTCGGAATCCTCAACGGTCAACTCCAAGCCTCCGAGTCACTCAACTCCGGCCGTGCCCGGCTCGCCGACAGGGTCACGCGCGCGCTCGCTGATGAGACCGAGGTGTCGTTCGCGCGCCCGCCCGCCGCTACGTGGACACGCGGGCTCGGCCCGGTGCACTTCTCCACCTTCGTCGGAATGGGCACGGGCCCGAACGCGGTCGTCCTGCACACCCGCGCAAAAGACCCCGACGGCCGCCAGGTCGACATCTGCCTGTTCGGTAGCAAGGAACACCTGCGCCCGTTTCAGGTGACCGAGGTGTACGACGACAGCCACTCTTCCTCCGAGGCCAGCGCCGTCATGGATCTCATCCGCCGCCGCGGCACCCCAGGTGACCCCACCACCGGCGACGACGATCTGCAATACCTCGCCCGGGAAGCCCTGAAGATTGCCGCGCACTACGAGGACTGCCCCACGAACCGGGATGAGCCCTACCTGGCACGGTTGCGCATGAACGAAGCCGCGTCCTGCGAGTGGTTCGCAGAGGTGTATCTCGACCTGATCCTCAGCCGGGATCGGTGGAGGCCCGACGAGCGCTCCGCTGCCTGGCACCGCATCGTGATCGGCGCGCCCCTGTGGGTGCGCACCACCACGTCGAAAGACGTCCGACGCCACGAACGACTTCTGGGAAGGCGGCGGACCCTTCTCGGTCGCGTGAGTGGGTAGCGTGGCTCTGAGATCTCGCCTCCGAGGGCCCGAGGCCGGCGCCGGACCCGGTTGCGCTGCTGGCATCTGACGAACGCAATCAATCTTCGATGACACAAGATCGCGTCGGTCAGTGTTCGATGGCACACGCTCATAGCCCGCGCCACACTCGCCGCCCGAGGACTTGGTCCCAAAATCGAACAGGGTTTCTAATAGTTGCATGACTCGGCACCCCTTCCCACGAGACCTCGTCGCAACGCAGACCGCCTGGTACTTCACGTACGGGCGGCTGGCGAATGGAGACAACCGCGGGGCGGCCGAGCAGCGTCGCCTCCTGCTGCAGCTTTCACAGCGGATCGCTGGTCACGCCTTCTGGCAAAACCCGGCAGGCACACCCGCAGCCCGCGTCGCGCTCAAGGAGCTTGCCCGCGCCGAGGCCGCAGGAGAGCAGCCTTGAGCCGTCACGCAACCGGGGCGTTTTCGGTGACAGTCCAGGCCGACAGGTGACCAACGGACGTCGGTTTGCGACAACGAAGAATGACCACCGCGGGACGGTGGCAGATCTCTCGCATGAAGAGAACTGTCGCTACGGCCGACCGAACCGTCCTACTCCCCAGCAGTTTCGCGTGGAACAGCGACGCCCGGATGGTCAGCGACGCCCTGAGCCTGGTTCCCGCCCTGCCCTGGCAGATCGGCGCCGATCACGTCCGCGACTGCGTCACCACTGACCACCGCCCCGAGAACGTACGGGTGCTGATCCTTCCCGCGTACGCCCTGGAAGCGGTGTGGACCTGCCACACCGCACTCATCAACGCCGCCGTCGGGGACGACGACCGGGCACGCCTGGTCCGCGCACTGCCGGACTACCTCGACGCCGTCCATGGCACTGATCTGCAGGGTCTCATCGAAGCCCTGGAGAGAGTCCTCGCGGTGTTCAGTCTCGACCTGCCCGCCGCCCGCCAGTTCGTATCCCATCTCGCGCTCGGCCTAGGAACCAGCCCGGAAAAGCGGGCGGCGCTCGATGAAGTCCTGGCGGCATGGAAGAGGGCCGGAGTTGCCTGCTGATGCACCCCGGCTCTGCGAAAGGGCGACGCTTGACCGGCTGACGCCCCTCAAGTAAGTCCGATAACAGTCCAGTTACGATGCGCCGCATCAAGTCGTGGTGCGAGGTAGACCCCAACACGCCTGACCAGCACGTCTGTTGGATTGACCCTTTTAAGTTAACTCACACCACCTTGGGTGGGTACATTAGTGAAAGCGCAGGTCAGGGCTACTTGGGATACCGTCCTGCGCATGACGATGGATGTGCAGATCACGGCCCTTTCCAGTCCCTTTCTGGCGTTGCTGACGGTGCTGTTCACCGTGGCGCTGGCCCATCCCGAACCGCAGGTGCGGGCGCGCGCCGAACGGCTCCTGGCGGTCATCTTCCGGGTCCGGTAGCAGCGCGGCGGAGGGGGCGCTGGCCAGGCGCCGACTGCCCGTCCGCCCACGCGAAGGCCCCTAGAAACCGCGGCGGTTTCTAGGGGTCGTCGCAACACGTGGTCGTGTTGATCAGGCCGCGAGCAGTTTATGCAGGCGCTCGGCTGGGGTTTCCCAGTCGAGCGTTTTGCGTGGGCGGCCGTTCAGTTCGGTGGCGACGGTGGCAAGGTGCTCGCGGCTGTGGACGGACAGGTCGGTCCCCTTCGGGAAGTACTGCCGCAGCAGGCCGTTCGTGTTCTCGTTCGAGCCGCGCTGCCAGGGGCTGGCCGGGTCGCAGAAATAGACCGGGATGTCGGTGGCGACGGTGAACTCGCGATGGCGGCCCATCTCGCTGCCCTGGTCCCAGGTCAGGGACCGCTTCAGGTGGGCGGGCAACGTCTGCACGGTCTCCACCAGGGCGTCGCGGACGAGCTCGGTGCTCCGGCCGTTCGGCAGGTGCAGGAGCAGCACGTAGCGGGTCGAGCGCTCCACGAGGGTGCCGATGGCGGAGGCGCCGTCCTTGCCGATGATCAGGTCGCCTTCCCAGTGGCCGGGCACCGCCCGGTCCTCCGCTTCGGCGGGCCGCTCGCTGATCATCACCATGGGGTCGCGGAAGCGGGTCCGGCGCTGCTGGGCCTGGTGGCGAGGCTTGCGCCGGGCGCGTCCGGTCCGCAGTGCCTGGGCCAGTTCGCGGCGCAGTTCACCGCGGCCCTGGACATAGAGGGCCTGGTAGACCGTCTCGTGGACCACGTGCATCTCCGGGCGCCTTGGGAACTGTGTCCGCAGAGCCTGGCAGATCTGCTCCGGGCTCCACCGTAGGTCCAGGCGATCCTGGATGAACGTTCGCAGCCGGGGGTTCCGGCTGATCTTTCCTGGCTTCGGCCGGGGCCGGCGGGCGTCCGCACGGGCCTGAGCGGCGAAGGGGCGGTAGGCCCAGCGGGATGCGTCGCCGCGCAGCGGCATGCCGTTGCGGCGGATCTCCCGGCTGATCGTGGAGGGGCTGCGGCCCAGCTCAGCGGCTATCTGCCGGACCGATGCCTTCTCACGCAGCCGGTCGGCGATGTGGATGCGGTCCGCCTCACGCAGATACCGGGACGGACCAGACGACGGCACCACCGTGCGACGAGCCGGTGGTGCCGCCTTGTGTTTGCCGGACGCGTTACGGCCGTTACGCCATCGCTTGCCGGTCCGGATGTTGATCCCGACGCGTCTGCACGCTTCGGTGCTGCTCAGGCCCTGGTCCATGAGCCGGAAGTATTCCTCCCGCTCACGGACCAGCTTCCTCGGTCCTTGACCCACCGTCCGCACCTTGCGGATCTCGAACTCCATCGCACCCCTTGAACTGGGGTGTTGCGACGACTCCTAGAACCCAAGCGCCGGCGATTCCGGGGGCCTTCGGCAGTGCTGTGGCAGGGGTTAGCTTTCGTCGGTGGCGTCGTCCGTGCGACGGCGGCGGGCTACTACGAGGGCGCCTCCGCCGGCGGCGATCAGGAGGCCGGCGCCGCCGATCAGCCACGGGGTGGCGTCGGCGCCGGTGTGCGCGAGCGAACCCTCGGGGGCGGGCGCTGCGGTGCTCGACGCGGTCTCGTCGGAGGCCGGGGTGGCCGAGTCGGATGGGGCTGGGGTGTCCTCGCCCTTGCCGGGCTTGCCCGGCAAGGGCTTGTCGCTCGGCTTCTCTGTGGGCTTGTCGGTTGGCTTCTCCGTCGGCTTCTCTGTCGGCGGCGGGGTGGTCGCTGTCTTGGCGTTGGTCGTGGTGACCGTCACCGGGTCGCCCGGCTTGGCCTTGAAGTCCTTCGAGGGCTTGTAGAGGTCGTAGCCGGCGGGCGCCTTGATCTGCTTGACCCAGAAGTCGGTGCCGGTACGGGAGTTGATGGGCAGCTTGCCGGTGGCCGTTCCGTCGGAGCCTGTGGTCAGCGTGAGGAGGGTCTTGTCGCCGCTGCCGATGTTGACGGTGGATCCGGCCAGGAGTTTGCCGGTCTTGTCGTCCTGGGCCTTCAGCAGGACCGAGGCGTCCTTGAACGGGTCGACGATCGTGAGCGGTGTGTCGGTGCCGGGGGTGACGATGACGTCCTGGTCGTCGACCGTGTCGTGCAGGTTGCTGCCACTGGAAACCTCCTTGAGGCGGTAGACGCCCGGTGCGAGGTCCTGGAAGGCGAGCTTGCCTTGGGCGTCGGTCTTGCCGCTGGCGGCTTCCTTGCCCGCGGAGTCGAAGAGGGCGAAGGACGCGCCGGCGAGCACGTCGCCGCCGGGGTCCTTCTTCAGGATGGCCACGCCGCCGGATTCCCGCTCGGCCGCGCTGCGCGGAGTCGAGGACGCGGATGCGGAAGGGGTGGGATCGGTGCTCTGGGCCGAGGCAGTCGGCGCCCAGGACAGGGAACCGGTCACCGTGGCGGCGACGGCCACAGCAACCGGGACGGTGCGAGCGGAACGGATGCGCAAGAAGGAACTCTCCAAGGGATACAGGCGGGAATAGGCAAGGCGGGCAAGCGGATCACGGGTCAGCGGGAACGGCCCGGCGCCGGGCGCGGGGGCGGAGCGGGCGGTCCGCTGGCCGAACGGGGGGATGCGGTAATCGCGTAGCGGCGGGCGGCAGCGCGGACGAGTTGCTGTTGGTGCTCGACATCCAGTTGCGCGATGCAGGCCAGGCCCTGGGCGGTGGCCAGACCGAAGGGCGATCCGGCGTCCAGGCCGGCGGCCTGGACGATCTGGGCCGCGGCCTCGGCTTCGACGAGGACGCCGTAGGTGCGGGGAACGCCGAGCATGTCCTCGGCGTGGTCCCGGGCACCGTCGAGGATCTCGGTGAGCGGGACGTCATCGTTCAGGCAGTCCTCGACGATGTCGAGGAGGGTCAGCGTCGCACTGTGCAGCCGGTCACGGAAGTCCGGGTCGGTGAGCCAGAAGCCGTTCGGGCCGGACGGCGGAGGCGGGCTGAGTGCGGCGGTCGTCAGTGGTGGCCGGCGGTGCGAGGGGAACCAGCGTGGCGAGGGCATCGAGGACTCCGGAGTGGGGTGGCCGGTTCAGCGAGTACGGGGCGCCGGTCCGGGCGTGGGCGTGGGCTGCGCGACGGGTTGAGCCGAGGGTCGGGGCGTGGCGGGTGGCGGAAACCAGAACTGGGCGTACTGCTCGATCGCCGTGCGCAGGCCCGTGCCGTCCGCACCGTGCCACGGCGGCTGGCTGCTGTGGGCGTGCCAGTCACGGATGAGGGCGTAGCCGTCGCGGCCGGGCGCCAGGCCGCGGGCAGTATCTCGGCGCTCGAAGGTGCTGTGGTCGGCGAAGCGGAGGATCGTGGTGTCGAGGACGCCCTGCTCGGGGTGGATTACGCGCAGGCGCAGTCCGTCGTACTCGCCGTGGCGGATGGTCGGGGCGAGGTCGATCCGCAGCCGCAGCGGCGAGTTCGGCTGCGGGGCTGCATACAGGGCGTCGCCGACGATGGCGTACTGGTAGAAGGACAGTTCAAGGACGTCATCGAAGAACTGCTCTGCATGCAGGGCCACATGGCCTCTCTCGGACGAAGGGCATCTGGGCGTTCAGCGGCGGGGGCCGGAGCGCCGGGCGGGCAGGGCTGCCGACGGGGTGGTCGTGGTGCTCCAGCGCGGGACGCTGCGCGTGGTCAGCGCGGGCGCCCTGCGCGGGGCGGCGCGCCGGACGTCGAGTGGCGTGGGAACCGGGGGCGGCGGCTGGGTGGCGGGGACGAGCTGGGCGTTCTCGCGTAGGCCGCGCAGCATCTGGTCCTTCCAGCGGGGCAGGGGCGCGGGGTCGGACACGCTCGCGGTGATGGCGGTCACCAGTGGGGTCGGGGTGTTCGTGGAGGCGGTGGCGTACCACCGGGCATATCCGCTCTTGGGGCCGCACCGCAGATACCAGCGGGCCTGGAGCGTGGTGAGTTCCTTCTCGGCGTCGAGTCGGCCCTGGGCGTACTCGATGCCTGCCATGCCGTCGGGGGTCTGCAGTTCCAGGACGCCCCACCGGGGGTGCTGGATCTTCCAGCCGCGGTTGATGAGCGGGACGACTGCGTGCCGGCGAGGTAGCGGGGGAAGACGTAGACGTCGCCGTCTATGTCGGCGTCGGGATCGGTCAATGGAACATCCGGATAGAGGTCGGGCGCGTGAGCGCGGCAGGTGGTCTAGGCGGGGGTGACCTGGACGGACAGGTGGCGGTACGCCTGGGTGGAACGGTTCTTGGCGACTTCTGCGCTGGGTCCGGTAGTGATCAGGTAGCCGATGCGGGCGCTGAACATGTCGCTGTTGGGCGGCAGCACGAGCTTGTCGCCGGCGTCGCGGTGGAAGTGGACGCGCTCGAGCCAGTCGGTGCTGTCGGTGAACTCGGCGTCCAGGCAGCGCTCGGTGAGGGTGCCGGAGTAGGCGGGGTAGATCAGCCGGATTGCCGCTGCTTGACTGCGTGTTGGGGTGAGGTCGGGCGGCGTTCCGCAGGCGATGTCGGCGGCGGCGTGGGCCAGGTCGACGCCGGTGGCCAGGTGGACGAGGTGGCCGATCATGTCGCCGGCGATGCGCGCGTTGACCTCGATCAGTCGTGGGCGGCCGTCGACGATGCGGATCTCGACGTGGCTGACGCCGTCGGTGACGCCGACGGCGTCGAGGGCCGCGACGGCGACCGGGGCCACGTCGGCGAGCAGCGGGTCGTTCGCGTCGACCACGTGCGCCAGCTCCTCGAAGAACGGGGCCAGGCCGACGGTCTTGCGGGTGACGGCGACCACGGTGGTCTGCCCCTGGTGGGTGACGCACTCGACGCTCACCTCCGCCCCGTCGAGGTACTCCTCGACCAGGACCTGGGTGCTCTCCACGCCGTGGCCGGCGGTCTGCGCGGCGAAGGCGTACGCGGCCGGCAGCTCGTTGGCGGTGTCGACGCGGATGACGCCCATGCTCGCGGCGTGGGCTGCGGGCTTGAGAACCACGGGATAGCCGATCAGGGCGGCGGCATCGGCCGCCTCCCGCTCGGCGCGCACACCGACGGAGATGGCGGAGGGCACCCCGTGGCGGGCGAACAGGGTCCGGGAGGTGTGCTTGTTGCGGCAGCCCTGGAGCGCTTCCGGGGCTGTGGTGGGCAGGCCGAGCTGACGGGCTAGACGGGCGACGGGGACGAGGTACCACTCGGTCCACGTCAGCACGCCGGCCAGCTCGTAGCGTTCGGCGAGCGCGCGTCCGGCCGCGGCCAAGGCCGCCTGGTCAGTGGGGTCGGCGATGGCGTAGTCGAGGAGGAACTCCTTCTCCCAGGTCGGCTCGGCGCCGGAGATCAGGACGACGTCGTAAACGGCGGCGACGTTCGCAAGGCAGGTCCCGCGGTACGCGTGCGCCTCCATGTCGGCGGCTGCGACAACCAGGACGACAGGGCGAGAGGACAACAAGGCTCCAAACAGTGGCAGGCAATGGTGGTTGAGGCAGGTATCCGAGTCAGGGGGTGCGGCGGCGGCGCAGCTCGAAGGCTGACGCCCAGTGCGGGTGGTCCTCGATCAACTTGCGGGCGTACAAGGACGTGAAGTTGTTGTTCAGGCCGCGCACGCCCGCGGGCAGCTGCCAGCGCAGGTCCTCGAACAGCGCCTTGAGCCCGACCCGTGTGGCGCCCGTGGCGAGCCGCTCGGCGGTCAGGCGCTCCAGCGCGCGGTAGACGTACGGGTGCTCGGCGTCGAAGGCCAGGAACCGGTCGGTCAGGGTGGGCCGCGATCCTGCGCAAAACGACGGTCGGGATACCGGCAGGACCGACTGCTCGGCCGGGGCGTGGGACGTGGGCATGGCGGGTCTCCGTGAGGTGGGCAGGAAGGCGACCTACGCGGTCAGGCAAAGGAAGTGCGCAGGGCTGGCGTGGCGCGCAGCCGGGCGAAGGCGGTGAACAGGCCCGCGGCCTGGAGCACGGCGCACAGGGTGACGACGCGGCCGAGCTGGGCGGGCGGCACGAGGGCGACGAGGACGCCGGCCAGCGGGAAGGGCAGCAGAAGCAGCAAGATCGTCAGGGAGAGGGTGGCGCCGAACACGTCCGCGGGGATGAGGCGGGAGCGCAAGGTGCGCAGCACGACGGTCATGCCGCCCTCGCCGGCCATGAGGACGGCGATCAGGGCGAGATAGGCGTGGTACGTGTCGGCGAAGGAGACGGCCAGGCACGCGGTGGCGGCGATCGTGGCGGAGGCGACGCCGACCGGCCACAGGCCGAAGCGGTCGATCGCCCGGCGGCACAGGAGTACCGCGCCGAGCGAGGCGGCGGCGGCAACCGACCAGATGAACCCGACGTCGGCCGTGGTGTGGCCGAGCTGCTTGACAATGATCACCGGGGCGGCGGCCTGCAGCAGGCCCACGGCCAGGTTGGACACGGTCAGTCCGGCCACCAGCCAGCCGAGCGCCGGCAGCGCGCGCAGAGTCGACCATCCGGTGCGCAGTCCCTTGCCGACGGGCTGCGCCGCGGCGGGCGCGGAGCCGATGTACTGGCGCGGGGCAAGGACGCTGGTGAGCAGCGAGAAGACGGCGAGCACCATCAGCATGCCGGTGGCGCCGGTCCACTGGAGCAGGAGGCCGGCCAGGGCAGGGCCGGAGAGGGTGGCGACCTGGTCGATGCCGAGCAGCACCGACTGCACCCGGTGCGCGCGGGCGCCAGCCTCACGGCTGGCCACCCCTCCCGCGGTCTCGACCGCGATGTACGAGCACTCGGTGAGGATCCCGGTGGACGCGGCGAGCACCATGACGGTGACCGTCGCCCCGAGCCCCGCTTCCTGCTGCGGCAGGAGGTACGCGGCGGCCAGGACGACCAGGGCGCGGGCAACCGAGGCATAGCGGAGCACTGCGGTGGTGCCATGGCGGTCGACCAGGGCCCCGGCGAAAGCGAACGCGCCCAGTCGCGGGATCCACTCCAGCGCGAAGGCGAGACCGGTCAGGGCTGCGGAGTCGGTGGTGGCCAGGACCAGCAGCGGGATGCCGTAGGTGGCCATGGCGAGCGCGGCGGCGTCCGTGCTGCGCGGCAGGTAAATGCCGCGCAGCACTGTGGGG
>NZ_JBHXNW010000010.1:127656-128638 GCF_042717365.1 Streptomyces sp. NPDC058534 | reverse complement strand
GTCGTGCACTGTGGCGGTAGTTGAGCAGCGACGTAAACAGCGGGGCTGAGGCCGGGACGTGGCGGGGCGGCGTCGCCCGCCCCCCCCGGGCCTGCTCAGACACCACCCACCCCCGCCCCAGGGCGGGCCACGCCCCCCCCCCCCCCCCCCAGCACTGTGGGGACCGGGCGGCGGGCATGCCGCGGTCCGACACGGGATCTCACGCAGCGCGCCCCGCTTCCGCCCGCTCCTGCGCGGAGCGGGCGTCGGTGTGGCTGAGGACGCGGGGATACGCCTGCAGGAACTCGGCCACCACCTGATGCGGCGCCGACGGCTCCAGACTCGGGCCGGACGCGTGCGGGCTGCCGCTGTGCAACTGGAGGGTGTGCTGGACGCGGGTGACGAAGTCAGTGCTGGCGTCGGGGAACTGGCGGGCGCGCGCCCAGCGGGCCGCGGTGTCGTACACCTCGGCCAGGGCCTCGCCGCTCGCGGTGAGCCGGTAGCGGTCGGGGGCCTTCTCGTCGGCGTGGACCAGGCCGAGGTCGCGGGCGACGGCGATGGCGTGGCGCAGTTGCCCGGGGGTGAGGTCGCCGAAGGCGCCCTGAAGGCTGCCGCGCCGGTGGCTGATGGGGCCGTTGTCGTCGATCTCGGTGACCAGGCGGATCAGGCCCGGAAGGGTCAGGGTGCGAATCGTGCGGCGTTCGTGCAGGAGAGGCTCGGTCAGGGAGCGGGTCATCGGCGCGGGCCTCCTGCCGGGGAGATCGGGCGGGCGGGTATCTGGTGGGAGAAGAGGTCGCCGCTCTTCCAGGCCGGGCCGTCCGGGGGCGTCGTGCTCAGAGCGGGACGGACTGCTGGCGCGGCCGGAACCGCCGGTGCGGGAATGCGGGTCGGGGTGGTCGCCCACGGGCCGGAGCGGTTCTGCGACGGGGCGCCGCCCTGCCCCCCCGCGCGGGGGGGGGGGCCAAAGCGGGGGCGCCCCCCCGCGCCCCCCCCCCCCCGGCTG
>NZ_JBHXNW010000010.1:85425-127646 GCF_042717365.1 Streptomyces sp. NPDC058534 | reverse complement strand
CGTACGCGCACCGACTCGCCGCCCGCGGGGACGTGTCCGGGCGGGACCTCGCGGCGCGCGAGGGGGGGGGGGGCGGGCGGGGGGGGCGCCGGCGGGGTGGGGGGGGGGGGGGGCAGGGGCGGTGGCCCAGGCGGAGATCGCCTCGAAGACTGGGGCGAGTGCCCGGCCGCTCGCGGTCAGCTGGTATCCGCCGCTTCCGCTGGGCCTGACGAGTCCGTCGGCGGCCAGGCGTTCCAACGGCTTGTAGACGGCGGTCAGTCCGTAGCCGGGCATGGCCTCACTCGCCAGCGTCTTGGCGGTCGCGGTGCCCCGGGCCTGGAGGGAGAACAGGATCGGGGTGGCGTGCCGCGGTGCGAGCAGCGCGACGGCGTCGTCGATGTTCTGGGCCGGCGCGATCCGCTCGGGTTCCAGCTCGCCGGTGTGCTTGTTGGCGACCAGCTCCTTCTCCAGATACGTGTCGCCCCAGGACGCGATCAACGAGAGGACGGGCAGCAGCGCGGCCCCGCGGCGGGTGAGGCCGTAGGTGACGTGGCGCGGGGCGTACTCCGTGCGCTCGATGACGCCGGCGTTGGTGAGGTGACGCAGCCGGGGGTGGAGCTGCCCGTCCGCCAGCCACGGCAGCCTCGGCTTGAACTCGGCGTAGCGCAGTGACTGGGAGGAGACGGTCATCAGCACCCACACGCTCCAGCGCGGGGCGAGCAGGTCCAGGGTCTTGGTGACGCCCAAGAGATCGTTCGGTGTGGCGGGCGGCGCGGTGGTGGCCAAGAAGGTGGCTCCTCAAGCGGTACGGGTGGGTCAGCGGGTGCGGGAGGTGGTCGCCGTCGGTGTGGCGGGGGCCGGTACAGCCGGCGGGTGGGTGTCCGGGGCAGACACCCGGCGCAGGCCGCCCAGGACCGCGCTGGTGCTCTTGGCGTAGGCATCGCGGGTGGCGACGGACTCGGCGATGCGGCGGGCGCAGTCGAGGATGTGGCCGGCGGCGAACCGGCCGATCTCCTGGTCGGGGGCGGTGAGTTCGCGCAGCCTCTGCAGCTGGAACGCGATGTTGCGCTCAGCCAGGGCCAGGTCGCCGTGGGTGCCGGTCAAGGCGGCGAGCAGCGTGGTCTCGCCGGAGGCGTCGGCGATGGCTTCGAGTTCGGTGAGCGGCTGTCCGTACAGCGCCTCGATGCGACGGGCGACGAGCTGGGATACGGCTTGGGCCGGGGTGTCGGGCTGGGGCAATCGGTGGACTTTCAGGGACGTCGTATCCGCACCGCCCCGGCGCGGGGTGCTGCCGGGGCGGGCGGAGCGGTGGCGGCGATCTTGGGGCTCAACCCGGGGCGTGCCGGGCCTGCTTGGTTCGGCGCCGGCATGGTGCGCAGCAGCTCGTCGAGCGCGGCGGTGCAGCCGTCGCGGCCGGCCAGCGCCGCCTGGAGCCAGTCCGCGTCCCACCGCAGGTCCTCGGCGGACAGGTCGCCCATGTCCCCGTCGGGTCCCGTCGCGGCATGGACGCGGTCACGGACGCGGGCCACCTGCTCCTCGGCGACGGCGAGGAAGCTGCGCAGTTCCAGCGACCGCTGGAGTGCTGCAGTGGCCTCGCCGCGGGCGGCTTGCGCGTACAGCTCGGCTACCTCGGCGCCGAACGCTTCCTGCAGTGCCGCATCACGGCTGCTTGACTTGTCGATGACGCTCACCGCGTGGCCCCGCGCGCCGTGGTGTTCCGCGTGCTGGGCAGCGTGGGCGGAGAGGTGGGCAGGGCCGGAGCGCGACGAGCAGCCGGGGACGCGCCGCGCCACACTCCGGGTCCGCGCTTGCCGGGCGCGTTGGGGTCAAGGAGGTACTTCACGACCATGGCGCGGCCGTCGCGAGAGGCGACCGCGGCGTTGACCTGGTGGGCCAACTCCATGACCGGATCGTCGAGTACGTCCGGCGGCTGGGTGCCCAGCGCCTCGACGAGCGCGTCCTCGGCGGTGTCGAGGGCCTGCTGCGTTTCGGCGAGCAGGCCGAACCAGTGCACGACGGTGGTGGCCTCGGGGTTGGCCTGCGGTGCCGCCTCAACAGCCCTGAGCAGGTCGGTGAGCGGCATCTGGAATCGGTCCTCGATGCGCTCGGTGATGACGCCCATCACGTCTTCGCTGGCGTCGAGCACGAAGAAGCTCCCTTCGTTGCGGGTATTCCGGTGTGGGAATGGGGAATGGGGTGCCGGTCGGCTAGTCCAGGCACATGTAGACCTCGCGGTAGACGTACGTTCCGGACACCCAGCCCTTTACGCCGGTGGTCTTGTCGGTGATGTAGTGCCAATTGCCGTGGGTCTTGTGGACGGTGAACTTGTGGCCCCGGTAGAGCACGCCGTGGGCGGTGGACTTGCTGGTCGCCTTCGAGCGGATCGTCACGGCCTTTGCGCCGATCACCCACGGTCCGAGCCGGTCACACGGGCGGGTGGCCGGAGCCGAGACCGCTGGTCTGGAGGGTGCGGCCATCGCGCTCGGAGCGGATATGACCGGGAGGGCCAGTGCACCCAGAACGGCAATGGATGCGGCGAATTGGGTGGTGCGCATGCGGAATTGACCTCCATGGCGTGGAGAGGGAATGCGGAAGCAGCCCCAGGCAGATGCCGTGCGGGCTGAGAACAAGAGTCCGGAGAATCCCCGGTTTCGGTAACCGGGGATTGCGTGCTATGTTCCGCGCCGCCTCGCGCGACTGACAGCAATTCACCGTGGAAGGAAGGTGAAATACCCACCGGATAGTGGGAGTTCAGCGGCTCGGCCCGCGGGGCGGGGCGGGGCGTGCCAGAGGGCCGGGGACGGCGGTGACGGGCCGGGTCGCCGGCGAGGCCGTCGGCAGCGAGGGCTTGTCTCCGTTCCAGTGCGCTTCCCACCACTGAGTGGCTGCCTCGAAGCTCTGGAAGCCGCCCTCGCGCAGCGTGTGCGTCCACTCGGTGGTGTCGACCTCTTCGAGCAGCACGCGGAAGGGCATGGCCGCCTTCTCGTCGACGGCACGCAGCATCACGGTCGTCTGGATCGGTTCGTCGTCGCGTGTGTAGCTGGTGAGCAGGGCGAAGTGGTCGCCGTCGCTGCGCAGGCGCTGCTCCAGCACGCGGGTGGCGTCGTTCGCGGCCGTGGTGCCCATGCCGGGCAGGAGGATCTTCTCCTCGGGGCAGCCGCGGGCGATCAGCCAGGACTGGGCTATGGACGGAAGCGGCAGCTCCGCGTGGTCGAACTGGTAGGTGCGCGCGGCCGAGTCGCGTTTGAGGTGCAGAGCGACCAGCTGCGGTTCACCGGGGATGCCCCAGGTGACGGCACCGTTGTGCATCACGTAGAAGCTGTGCTCGGCATCGTCGCTGTGGTGCTCGGCGAGGACGGTCATCGAGCCCTGCTCGATGCCGATGTGTCCCCAGAACTGATCGGCGACGTGGTCGTTGACGGCTTCGTATCCGTCGAGGCGGAAATCGGGTTCGTGGGTGGGCATCGGTACTTTCGGACGTGACCCCGGCGGCGGCGTGCGCGGAGCACGGAGCGCGGTTCAGCGGCGGGTACGGGAGACGGTGGGGAGGGTCGGCGGCAGGGGCGCGGGCGTGGTCCGGGGCGGGCCCCCGCGGCGGGGCGCGGTCAGTAGGGCGCGGCCGGCATCGGTGAGCGTGACGGGCTGCCCGGCGTGCACCGGGTGCGCGGTGTCGCGCTGCACCAGGCCCATCTCCTCCAGGTGCTGCAGCTGGGCGTAGGAGATGCGGGTGCGGGTGGGCGTCGCCACGGCGAGGCGATGGGTGACGAGGTGCTCGTGCAGCTTGGCGCCCTGGGCGATGGCGAGCAGGGCCGCGACGTCCTTCGCCGGGATCTGCGGAGGCGTCTGCCGAGGAGCGGTGGCCTCGATCGGCTCCAGCACCGCGGCTGCCGCGGTCTGCTTCGCATCGCGGACGTCGGCTGCCGTCGCCAGCTGATCGAGAATGCGCTCGATCCGGGCGAACAGCGCCTTGTTTACAGGCAGTTCACTGGCGGCGAGACGAGCGAGACGGACACGGTGGAAGGTGACGTCCCGCTCGGCGGTCACCAGCTCGCGGTGCGCGTCGGCCAAGGCAGTGTGCGGTGCGTCGAGGAATCCGCCGTCGCGGTGTTGGCGCAGCACCTCGACGCCGTACCCCACGGCGGCCTCGATCCGCTGATCGAGGGCGGTGGGCATCAGCCCGTCGGGCGGGGGTGAGGTCATGTCGGAGCGGTTCCGGGGTCCGGGGCGAGCGCCTCCAGGGCGAGTCGGACTTCGACGTACGGTCCGTCGCGGGTATGCGTCGTCGGGCCGAGCCGGTCGAGGAGCCGGAGCATGGGCGCGTTCGACGCCTGCGTGAACGCGGACAGGGTGTGGGCCCCTCGCATGCGGGCGTGGCAGGCGGCTTGGCGGGCCAGGGCCGTGCCGATGCCCTGACGCTGACGGTGGTCGGCGACCTGCAGTCCGAGGTCGACGACCCCCGGCTCCCGGCTGACGGGCCCGACGCAGACAAGGGCCACAGGCCGCTCGTCGGCGCCGAGCCCGATCCAGCACTGCGCGTGGGCAAGCAGCCGGGACAGGTCGCGGGGCGCAAGGCGGGCGCGGCCCCAGCGGCGCAGCAGGTTCTGCTCGGAGCACTGCGCGTGGAAGGCGGCGACCAGGTCCCAGTCCGTCTCCGTCACCCGCTGGGTGAGCGCGAGGGCGGAATGCCTCAGCAGGAGCAGCTCTGGCAGACGGCCAGCAGGTCGGCGCGCCGGTAGGCCCGGTAGCGGCTGCCGTCGGCCGCACGCGGCTTGCAGGGCTGGACTCCGTAGCCGCGCAGGAGCAGACCCAGCCGCAGCGCAGTGAGGTCGGCGTAGCTCCAGCGTCCCTCGGCCTGGCCGGGCAGATCGCGCAGGCGCTCGACCAGCTCCGCGGTACTCACGTACTCCGGGGCGCCCCCGTCGTCAAAGACGGCAAGGCAGGCGCGCACGATCGTCTGCGGGCGACTGGGACAGGAAAGGAACTCCTCGCACGCGTCCTCGTGGAGGTCGTCGAAGTCGTCAAGATCGTCCGGCTCTTCGAAGTCGTCGAACTCGTCGAAGCCGTCGAGCCCCTCGAAGTCGTCGAAGTCGGGTTCGTAGTCGGGCTCCTCGTCGTCCAGCGGTTCGTACTCGGCCGAGGGCTCGGCCTCGTACGCGGCGGCGCAACAGCACGAGGTGGACAGGAGCGCGCTCAGCTCTGCCCCGGCCGCCATCCGCTCAACGAGCAGGTCGGTCAGGGTGTTCAGCTGCTCAGCGGGACTGACGCCGGGAAGCTCGGCGTCAGCCAGCTCGGTGAGCTGCCGGTCGAGGTCCTGGACTTCGACGAACACATCGACGATGGCGCGATGGTGCGGGTTCTCGGTCACCTGGGCCGGCGCGAGTACGGCGGCGGCGACCTGATCGATCAGGGTGGGGAACTGCTTCAACGAACGGGGCCCTTCAGGGGCGGGGGCAGTGCGGGTCGGGGAAGGCCGGGCATCGCGTAAGGCGGTGGTCCCGGCTTGGGTACGGGCGGGCGCGTGTCCAGCTGCGGCGAGCGGGTGCGGGCCGCGTGGGTGCGCTCGCCCAGGGGGCGCCGGCGGATGCCGAGGCGGGCGCGGGCGGTGTCGTACACGTCGTGCGCCTCGCGCGGGCGGACGGCCACGACGTGGATCTCGATGGTGTGCGTGGAGTTCGCGGGCGCCGGCCGCTGGGCGTAGACGATGCGCCAGGCGTTGCGGTGATCGACGTAGACCTTGCGGCAGCCGACGAGGTCGCGGGTGAGCTTGGCACCGAAGAGGCGCGCGTTGACGATGTCCTGAAGCTGGGCGAGCGCCAGGTCGCGGATATCGACGGGGGCTTGCAGGAGGTCAGTCAGGGCACGGGGATCGAAGGACAGGCCGAACTTCGGCCGGTCCTCGTGGCCGGTCATCCGCCGGCCTGGCCCGGCTCGCCGGTCTCCTCCTGGCCCCCGGGGTCTTCCGCCTCCTCGGTGGCGGCGGTGGTCCGGTTCGAGGGGCGGGGGCCGGGCAGCAGGCGGTGCGCGGGCCGGTCCGGATCGGTCATGCACGCGGACAGCGGTCCACCTGCGGCACGGACAGTGGCCATGGCGTGGGTGAGGAAGTCCCTATGCCACACGAACAGCCCGGACAGTCCGGCTTCGGCGTCCTTGTGCTGCTGGTAGGCCAGCCACAGGGCATGAAGCCAGGCGACGACGTCGGGGTGCTCCTGCCACTGGTCGCACCACGGCGCGGCGGTGGTGACCTCCGCGCCGTAGACCCGGAGGAGGAAGTCGTCGACCCAGTCGGACAGGGCGTCGAGTTCGTCCTCGTACTCCTCGTCCTCCAATTCAAGGATCGGACGCGGCTCGGGCGGCGCGGGGGTGGGAGGCAGGCCCGCAAATCCCGGCAGTCCGTATGCGGCGAACGGCGAGTCCGGTGGCGGTGGTGCGGCGGCGAGGCTGTCGATCTGGCGGCCGTGCTCTGCGGAGCGATCCAGCAGCATGGCGACGTTCGCCTCGACTCTCGCCAGATCGGCCTCCGGCAGCCGAACCGGCTCCATCTCTTCCCCCTCCGGGGGGAGATGGGCGTCAGGCATCTGGACCGGATCCTTCTCCGCGTCGTCCGATGGGTTTATGGATTCAGGCACGAAAAGGGGCCTCCTTGGGCCGCAGCCATAGGGCGTTAATTGCGGCTCCAACCATCCGGAGAATCCCCGGTTTCGGTAACCGGGCCTTCGCTGCTATAACGCTGCGCGCGGCACGACGCGAACACGCCGTACGCCGCACCGCACGGCAGAATCAGCCTCAGACGACGAGCGTCAAGTCTTCCTGAGAAAGAGTCTGTTGCAGTGTTTCGGTGAGACGGTCGGCTACTGGTGGAGTGTGGATATTGCAGATGGGCGCTATTCCTTGGTGTCGCGGGTGGAGTCCTGGTCTCTGACGGCGAGGTAAGCGGACCAGTTGGGTTGGGTGTAGGCCGCCCACTTGTGCGCGGTGTCGATCGAGATGTCCAGCAGCTCAGCGAGTACGGGTGCCGGCAGCTTCTCGGCGAGTGCGACGAGCGCGGCGATGCGTGCGGGCTGGATGTGGAAGCCGTGACGGCGCATGAGGAGGCTGAAGCCGGGTGCGGACATCGGCTGGCCGGGGATGTTGCCGGGGAACAGCCACTGCTGGGTCGCCGCCGCGGGCGGCAGCAATGGTTCGTCCCGGGTGGTGTCGGCGAGTTCGGTCAAGAGGTCGGCCATGCGGGGTGGGAGGAGGAGTGTGCTGGTCCGCAGGCGGAGGTAGCTCTCGGTCCCGCTCTGCTGGATGTCGGCTGCGGTCAGGTGCCGGATCCGGCTGGCAGACAGGCCGTAGAGGAGGGTGAGTGCTCTGCCTGCGCGAACGCGTAAGGGGAGGGCATCGGAGTTCAGGCATTCGCGCAGTTGCGCCCAGCGTTCGTCGTCGGTGAGGAACCGACTGTTACGGGAGTATCGGACTGGGGTGATGTCGTGTGCCTCGCCCAGACCCCGGCGGTGCGCCCAGGTCAGGAACATGCACAGGTCGTGGCGGCGGGCGGGTCCGGCATCGAGCCAGTCCTCCAGGTGGCCCTGGCGCAAGGTGGCCAGGGTGAGCTTGCGGCTGTCGAGCCAGCTGAGGAACTCCAGGATGAGGAGGGCTTCCACGCGGATCTTGAGAGCGGGGCCGACGACGGATCGGCGGCGGGCGCTCTGGCGGCGTGCCTTGCGGAGCAGTTCCCACTGAACGTAGGGCTGCAGCAGTTGGCCGTGCCGGGGTGGGCGCTCGGCGAGGAGTCGGTCGAGCCATGGGCTGATCCGGTCGAGCGATTCCTGGCGAGGTGGCAGGACGTTGGTGCGTACGAGCAGTGCTCGGACGTAGCTCTCGTCGTGGCCGGCGGGTAGTGCGTCCAGGGTGGCGTGGCTGATCGGCTCGCCGCTGGCGGCGAGGCGGCCGAGGAGTTGGGAGCAGGTGGTCGTCTGCAGCCAGGTGAGCATACGCACGGGGTTCGGGGTGGAGGTCAGTTCTTCGATCAACGGGGTGAGCTGGGCGGGGACTTGCCCGGTGGGGGCAGTGAGCAGGTCGCGTAGGCGGGCGTGGAGCAGGCACCGTGCGCACGTGCCGTGCGCGTAGGCGTCCGCGGTGGCGCAGGTGCGGCACGGAGGCGGCGATGCGTGTCCGGCGCACGGGCCGCAGATCCCGGTCCCGTTGTCGTCGCAGCCGGTGAGGGGGCGGACTTGTCCGCAGGTGCGGCATCGGCGTCCGCCATAGCGCAGTCGGGCGTAGCAGGGCTGACACACCGGGCCGAGTGGCCAGATTGCGGCGGTCGGACGGGACCGGCCGCAGTGGCCGCACGGCCGTTTCGGCTTGGGCATGCACCGGCGGCAGGCCCAGTGTTCTCCGGCCAGGCGCTGGCAGTCGCGCTGCTGACCGCAGAAGGCGCAGGTGGCGTGCTGTGTGGGCCGCCGATAGCAGCGGTAGCAGCACGCCGGCTGAGTCTCGGTGGCGCGGCGGGACAGTGGGGCGACGCCGCCGCAGAGTCCGCATTCTCCGCGCTCGCGCTGATCGCGGTAGCAGCGCGGACAGATCGGGCCGTCGGTGGTGAGAGCCTTGACCAGGTCGATGGTGTGGCAGCGGGAGCACTCGCGTTGCGGCCGATCCCAGCACCGTTCGCACACTGGTTGGCCGTCCTCGCGGCGCACGGCCGGTATCCGCGACTGTCCGCAGTCGACACAGGGCTGGGTGACCTGCGGGTCAACGCGATAGCACCGAAAGCAGATGCCGCCATCCGGCCGGCGCGCGGCGATCAAACCCATCTTCCCGCAGCGGGCGCAGAGCTTCGGTGTCCGCCGCGGTCGGCACGTGGTGCACAGACGACGCCCGTCGTGGAGCGTCATCCGTTCCTGGTCGGCGCCGCAGCCGGCGCAGACGGGCAGCGTGACGTCGAACCCGGAGTCTCGCAGCAGCTTGGCCAGCCGACGCAGCGCGACGGGGAAGCCGGAGCCGGGATCTCGCAGCGCCGTCGGCCGCTCATGGAAGTACGTATCGAGTTCCCGCGCGGGGCGCTCCGTCCATGCCCGGGCATCGCGAAGCGCCTGCTCGGCCTGCCCTGGGTCAAGCTCGGGGTACCTCGCACCAAGCGCAGCGATCAGGCGTTGGCGGACCTCGTGGAGGCTGCCGGGTCGTGCGTCGTAACGACGGCTGTCGCCTCGATCGCTCATGGCTATTCGGGTCGGCGGATCATCGACCGGCGCACCTGCGGCGGCGGAGTGGGCGCCGTCTCGCCGGCCGCCTTGGGAATCTGCCGGTCGACGACCTGGATGTCGATCAGGTCATTCGGCATGCACTGCAGGATGTCGCACAGGGCCGCCAAGGTGTCCATGGACAACCGCTGTGGCACCTGCGTCACCAGGCGGTAGACCTGTTCCCGGGAGAGCTGCACGCCTCGCTCGGCGAGCAGCGGCACCAGTTCGGAGGTCTGGAACATGCCCTGCTCGGCCATGAGATGGCGCAGCCGCCAGCCACAGCCCATCTTCCGGATCACGGCTTCTCACCCCACAGGTCGTCGTGGTGCTCGGACAGGACGCGGCGCAGGAGGCGGGTGCGGTACTCATCGGACACCCCGGTGTACAGCGCCGTGGTGGAGGCATGCAGATGACCGACCTGCTCTTGCACGAACCGTTCCGGATAGTCGAACTCCACCAGGTGGGTCACGTACGAATGGCGCAGGCAGCGCGGGTCCAACTCGGACGCCAGCCCGGCCAGATCACGTACCGAGTTGAAGATGTCGTTCACCGAGCGCCGGTGCAGGCGCCCACCACGCTCGGTGACCCATAACGCCGGATGGGTGCCGGCCCGCAGCAGCGGACGCACCTCGCCGACCCACTGCTCGAGCACCGGCACGACCCAGTCCATCTCCGGCACCAGCAGCACCGTGCGCCGCTTCGCCGCACCGCCCCGTGATGCCTTGCCGAACCGCACATACACCGCGCCGAACTGGCCGAACCGCGCGGTCCGCGGCACCCGCCGGAAGTCGACCAGATCCAGTCCGACGGCTTCCTGACGCCGCAGACCGAACGCGTAGATCACCTTCAGCAGCGCCGCATCCCGCATCGCCGGCAGAGCACCTTTGACCCGCCGGGCACGGATCTGCTCCACCCTGCTGTCGGCCGCGTCGAACAACGCCTGCACCTCGTCGTAGTGCAGTGGCCGACGACGCGGATCACCCTCGTACTCCGCCACGTGCAGCACGGTGTTCCACTCGTGGAAGACCTGCTGGGGCACCAACCCGAAGCGCTGCTCGCACTCGCCAGCCCAGCTGTAGCGCGGGTCGCTGATGTAGGCGCAGAACATCTTGATCGAGATCTCGTACCCACGCGCCGTCGACACCATGATCGGCTTGGAGCCGGACCGCAGATGCGCGATGAACGCCTCGGCTTCCGCCGGCGTCCACTGCCATGGGTACTGGCCGGTGAAGTCCGCCATCCGCCGGATCAAGGCCAGCCGTGGCGCGATCGTGCCGCTCTCCTGCAGGAACCGCGATCGTTGCTGCCGGGCCCAGCCTTCCAACATGCCCCGGAAGACCGTGGACTCCGGATCCAACGGCCTTACATTCGCAGCCAGTTCCAAGACCGCTGGCCCCGGAGACTCGACGCCCGTCACCGTCCACCTCCAGCGTTGCAGTCGATGCATCATCGTTGCGCCGAACGTGGACGTCGGGGAATCCCCTGATCGTGTGCTCCGGGACCACGGTCTGCGTACCGCTACTCGGCTCCCGGACCTGCGAGAACGAAGTCTTCCTGGCTGCCCATTTGTTGCATCGTCTGCAATAGCCGCTCATTAGCGATCTCGGCGTACTGCTTGGCCTTCTCGACGCCGATGAAGTCGCGTCCCTCCAGCAGCGCCGCGACCCCGGTCGACCCGGAGCCGCAGGTGAAGTCGAGCACCGTGCCGCCCTCCGGAGCGATCTGCACCAGCTCCCGCATCACGGAGACCGGCTTCTGCGTGATGTGCTGGCGCGCCTTGCCGCTGGGCTGCGAAGCGCTGTAGAGGCCCGGCAGGTAGACGGGGTTGCGGGCGGCATCGATCGGGCCGTTCGACGCCCAGACGATGAATTCACAATTCTGGGTAAACCTCCCCTTTTGGGGCCGCGCCTGTGGCTTGTGCCAGGCCAGGACGCCGCGCCACAGCCAGCCGGCGGCCTGGATGGCGTCCGTGGTGATCGGCAGCTGCCGCCAGTCAGTGAACAGCAGGGCGGTGCCGCCGACCTTGGTGAGCCGGTGTGCCTCGGTCATGATCTGGGTCAGCCAGAAGCCGTACGACCTTTGGTCCATGTTCTCGCCGGTGAAGTCCGGCAGCTCGTGGCCGGCGTCGGCGGAGGTGTACTTCTGCTTCGCGGACCGGGAGGTGCGCTCCTTCGCCGTCCGCCCGCCCGAGTTGTACGGCGGGTCGGTGATGACGGAGTCGACGCAGTTGTCCGGTAGTTCAGCGAGGACGCCGAGCGCGTCGCCCTGGTGCAGGGAAAAAGGCAAAGAGATACCCCAATTCGGGTCGGGTGAGATGAGGGGAGAGGCGCTCCAGCTCGCCTGGATGACCCCACAGGACCGAATGCGGGCGGACGGCTCCGCGGTCTGCGACGTGAGGGGGCGAGGGGAGAGCCAAAACTGTAGGGCACGATCCCCGGTTGAGCGCTATCGCCGCCGAAAACCCCGAAATAGAGCCTTGATCACGAACGATTTCGGCAACCGGGGATCCGCCCCTACTGTTTTGGAACTGCCCGGCGAACACCGCCGATGGCACATCCCCGCCCCTGCCTTCGTGGAGGTATCCCCATGTCCTGGCACACCTGATCCGACGCCCCGTGCCGGCGCGAGCGGCAACTCGCAACGGCACACGGGCCACCCGAATTACCCACCACCCGGCCCACGCGCCCTTTCCTCACCGACGCACGCGCCGCCGGGATTTCACCAAGGACCTCGCTGTGACATCGCTCTACCCTCCCCTGCCCGCGATCCGCCCGCCGGCCCGTGACCGCCTTCCGGGAGGCGGACCGGATTGAAGGGCCTAGCCGCCGGCATCGGCGTCGTCGTCCTCTCTCCGCTCCTGCTCGCGGGCACCGCCATGATGATGGCGTCCTCCAGCGAAGCCTCGACCACCGCCTCCTTCAGCGGCTGCCTGACCGGCATCGACACCGCCGAGGTGACCAAGGAAGTCACCAAGCTCCTCGACGGCGCGTCCGGCAAGGACGTCCACATCCAGGGCCTGGACCTTCCGGCCGAACAGATCCCCAACGCGCAGACCATCGTGGCCAGCGGCATCAGCCTTGACGTCCCCAAGAAGGGGCAGATCATCGCGATAACCACCGCGATGCAGGAATCACGGCTGCGCAACCTCAACTCCGGCGACCGGGACAGCCTCGGCCTGTTCCAGCAACGCCCCAGCCAGGGGTGGGGAACCGCGCAGCAGATCCGCGATCCGGTCTACGCCTCCGAGCGCTTCTACAAGGCGCTGCTCAAGGTCGACGGCTGGCAGCAGATGAAGGTCACCCAGGCCGCCCAGGCCGTCCAGAAGTCCGGCTACCCGGACGCGTACGCGCAGTGGGAGGACCTCGCCACCGCGCTGCAGAAGGCCATCGCCGCCACGTTCCCGAACGCCGACAAGGACGAGACCGCCAAGGACAAGGATGCCGAGTCCAGCTCCGGCGGGTGTACGCCGGACAAGGATGGCACCTCCTTCGGGCGGATCCCCGAGGGCAGCGTCCCGAAGGGATACAAGATCCCAAAGGACGCCGACCCGAAGGCCCGCAAGGCCATCGAGTGGGCCATGCACCAGCTCGGCACCCAGTACCAGTGGGGCGGCTCGTGCACCGACTCCCACGGCCCCGACCCGATGGCCCGCTGCGACTGCAGCTCGCTGATGCAGCAGGCGTACGCGCACGCCGACGTCAAGCTCACCCGCACCACGTACACGCAGGTCAACGAGGGCAAGGCCGTCTCGGCCAAGAACCTCCAGCCCGGTGACCTGATCTTCAGCCGCGGCACTGCCGCCCGGCCCGAACACGTCGGCATGTACATGGGCGAGGGCCTCGTCATCGAGGCGCCGCGCACCTCAAAACCGGTCCGGATCACGCCGATCAAGGACTGGGAAATTTTGGCCGTCCGCCGCGTCCTCTGACGCCGCGTGCCGCCCGGACACCTCCCGGGCCGCGCCCCGCCGGGCCCCCTTCTCGCGCCGCGAGCGCACCCCTCCTCTCTGTCTTTTCCCTTTCGCCGGCCCCTGCACGGCCCGCGCACGCAAGGAGCCCCGCCACACCCATGCCCATACCTCTCGCAGACCGCGCCGCCGTCCTCCTCGCCTACGACCCAGGCATCTCCCCCAAGGGCGGCGGCCTCCCCGGCCTGTCCGTACTGAAGAACGTCGTCAACAGCATCAACCTTTTCGGCATCGTGGCCGTCGTCGGCGCCTTGGCCGTCTCCCTCGGCGTGTGGGCCTGGGGCCACCACACCGGTGGCCACCAGGCCGAGGCCAACGGGAAGAAGGGCGCGACCGTGGCCGCCGGAGCCGCGCTCGGCCTCGGCGCCGCCAACGGGGTCGTCGCCTTCTTCAGCGGCCTGGGGTCGCAGGTCCACTGATGCCGAAGCGACTCCCCTCCCTGTCCGGATACGGCGTGACCTGGTCCGCCAACAAGCGCGTCGCGATCGTCGCCCTGGTCATCACCGCGCTGCTCGCCCTCGCCGCGACCGCCGCCTGGTTCACCGGCCGCGGCGAACATCACCAGGCCGCTGACACGCCTTCGCAGAACAGCAGTTCCTCACCCTCCGAGGCCGCGCCGAAGCCCGCGGCCGGGTCGGGGTCGGTTCCGAAGCCTCCGCAGATCGCTGAGCCGGTCGCCTTCGCCAAGGCCACAGCAGCGATGCTCTGGTCGTACGACACCCGCGACACCACCCGGGACCAGCAACTGGCGGGCATGCGTGCGTGGATGACCAAGGAGACCAAGTACACCGACTGGGCCTCCGTGTCCGGCCAGGTGCCCGACCCGCTGCTGTGGTCGCGCATGGCCGACCAGGACCAGCACGCCAGTGTCACGGTCACCGAGGGCCACTACCCCGGCGCGTTCAAGCAAGCCCTCGCCGAGGACCCGTCCGCGATCACTGAGGCGTACATCTACGTCGTCACCGTCAACGGCAAGCAGCAGATCGAGTGGAAGAAGGGCGGCGGCGGAGCCGAGGAGCGCGCCGTGACCCTCGCCGTGCAGTGCCGGCCCAACCACGACTGCACCCTCGCCGCCATCGCCCCCAGCGTCACGCAGTGACCCACCTCACCAACAGATAAGGAGGTCAGCTCCTCTTGGGTTTCTGCGACTTCCCCGTAGCGGACAAGCTGTGTGCCGTCGGCGAGGCCGTCGACTTCGCCTCCGACCCCGGTAAGGCGATCGGCGACTGGATGGCCAAGAGCGCCGGTGAACTCGCCGCCGCAGCAGCCGATCTGGCTGCCAAGGCGGTCGACGCCACCACCAAAGTCGATCTGAACGCCGGCTGGTTCCGCGACAACTACGAGATGCTGCTGCCGATCGGCCTGGTCATCCTCGTGGCCACCTTCTGCGCGCAGCTCGTCCGGGCCGCCGTCAAACGCGACGGCCAAGCCCTCACCCAGGCGTTCACCGGCACCGCCAGCGGCGTGATCTTCGCGTTCGCCGCCATCGCCCTGACCACCGTCGCCATCGAAGTGGTCGACGCCCTGTCGGCCGGCCTGTTCAAAGCATCGAACCTGTCCATCGAGACAGCCGTACGCCGCATCGTGAAGGTCTCTCAGATCCCCTCATTGGCGGGCCTGGGTTGGCTGGTCGCTGTGTTCGCCGGGCTCGGCGCCGCCGTCGGCGCGTTCCTGTACTGGTGCGTAATGCTAGTTCGCAAGGTCGGCATCCTCGTCATGGTGACCTTGGCGATCTTCGCCGGGGCCGGCGGAGGCTGGGAGGCCGCCCGCCGCTGGCGCCGCGGCTGGATCGAAGCCACCGCCACCCTGGTGGTCAGCAAGTTGCTGATGACGATCATCTTCGTGCTCGGCATCGCCGCCATGGGCAAGACAGAGGCCAAGGACGGCTTGGGCGCACTCGCCGATGTCATGGCGGGCATCGTGATCATGGTACTCGTGCTGCTCTGCCCGTACGCCACGTTCAAATTCGTCCACTGGGCGGCCGAGGGCACGGACGGAGAATCGATTCACCGCGCCGGTGGTGCCGGCGCCCAGCTCGCCAAGCAGCACGCCGAGAAGGCCACTCGCAAGGCCGCCGCCGCAGTCGCCACCGCCGGTACGGGCGGCGCGGCAGCCGGAGCAGGCGCCGCCCAGGGCCTCGAAGCCGCAGGCGGCGGATTCCCCGGCGACATCGCCGCCAACCCCACCGGAGGAAGCGGCGGCCAGGAAGGCCAAGGCTCCCAGGGTTCCGGAGGCGACGGGATCAAGGACGGCCTGGAGAAGGCCGTTCAGCCGCCCCCGACCAGCCCCAGTGACGACACCAGCGGCCAGGTAGGCGGCGCGCCGGGAGGCGGCGCCGGTTCCGCATCCGCGCCCAGCGGCGGCAGCGGCTTCATGTCGCAGCCGGGCAGCGGTGCCTCCACACCCCCGCCGCAGGGCGCCCCACCGGCACCGGACTCGGCCGGCACCAGTGGGACCGGCACACCGCCGCCCCCGCCCACCGGCCTGTAGTTCCTGCCCGACTCCGGGGCGGCACGCGCCGCGCACTCCTTCGCCGCGTGCCGCCCTGGCCACCGCCCCGCGCACCCCCGGAACGGCCCTTGTCTGATCTCACTGTCACACCGCTCACCGTCAAATTTCCCCACCGCTCCCGGCGCGGCATCCTGCTCGGTCTCTCACGGCCGCAACTCGGCCTGGTCTCGTGCGCGTTGGCGCTCCTGCTGGCCACGGTGGTCTCCACCGGACTGCTCGGGGCCATCGCCCTGACACCGCTGTGGGCCGCAGTCGCCGCCCTGGTCGCCATCCGCCGGCACGGCCGCTCGCTGATCGACTGGGCGCCGATCGTGCTGCGCTTCGCGCGGCGGCGCCGCACCGGGCAGACCCTGTGGCTCGCCCGGCCGGTCACCCGCCCCCGTCAGGACGGCGTCCTGCACCTGCCCGGCACGGCCGCCTCGCTGCGGGTGGTCACCCCCGGCGACTCCGCCAACGGCGCCGCCGCCGTTCACGACCCGCACCACCAGACCCTGACCGCCATCGCCCGAGTCTCCAGCCGGGCGTTCGCCCTGCTGGACCCGGCGACGCAGAACCACAACGTCGCCGGATGGGGCCGGGCCCTGGCCGGCATCGCCCGCACCGGACACGTTGCCACCGTGCAGGTCCTGGAGCGCACCGTGCCCGACAGCGGCGACACCCTCGCCCGGCACTGGAGCCAGCAGGGCCACCCCGAGACACCGGTGGCCGGACAGGTCTACAGCGAGCTTGTCTCCTCCGCGGGCCCGGCCGCCGCACCGCACGAGGCGTACCTGGCCATCAGCCTCGACCTGAAGGCCGCCAAGCGCCTGATCAGCCAGGCTGGCGGCGGACTGCCCGGCGCCTTCACCGTCATGGAGCAGACCACCAGCTCGATCGCGCAGGCCGCGCGCAGTGCCGGACTGATGGTGACCGGCTGGCTCTCGGCGCGCGAGATCGCGGCCGTCATCCGCACCGCCTACGACCCCAAGGCTCTCTCCGCGCTGCAGCAGTGGTCGGAGTCCGGGCGGGCCGAAGCCGACCCGGCCGCCGCCGGCCCGGTCGTCCAGGTCGAGGAGTACGACCGGCTCGCCACCGACTCCGCCCGGCACGCCACCTACTGGGTCGAGGACTGGCCCCGCACCGAAACGAGCGCCGGCTTCCTTCACGGGCTGATGTTCACCGCCGGGGTCCGCCGCACCCTCTCCCTTATATACGTGCCACAGGGGCTCGAGTCCGCGATGCGCGACGTGCAGCGCAAGAAGGCCGCGATCATCGCCGACGCGAACGAGCGCTCGCGACGCGGGCAGGTCGACTCCGAAGCCGACAGCGTCGAGTACGCGGACGTCAAGACCCGCGAGCGCCAGCTGATCGCCGGGCACGCCGACGTCGCCCTGACCGGCCTGCTCACCGTGTCCGCCGAGACCGACGCCCTCCTCGACTCCGCCTGCGCGCAGATCGAAACCGCCGCCGTCACCGCCCAGGTCGACCTGCGGCGCCTGACCTTCCAGCAGCCCGACGCGTTCACGCTCGGCGCCCTCCCCCTCGCCCGCACGGCCCTGTAACGCCCGCACCGGCCAACCCGCCGACGTCCTGCCGCCGCGGCAGGAAGGAACCTTTCCCCTTTGACCTCTGCCATCCCCGTCGGTGACGCGTACCCGTACCTGCGGGCCGCCAGCGCCGGCATCCGCCACCATGCGCGCACCCTCGCCCCTCGCACTCAGCACCCGACCTCGGCCACCGACCGTGCGCACCTCGACGTGCTGCACGCCCATCTGACCGCGCTGCACCAGCTCCTCGACCTGCTCGCCGAGACCGCCCGGCCCCCGCACCCCGCCGCCGGCCGCCAGCTCGCCACCGCCCACACCCGGCTGTGGCAAGCCACCGCCGCGGTCCACGACGCCTTCCACCTCCTTCCCGTGGCGGACGCGACCGGCACCGAATGCCACCCCGAACGCCTCCCCGAGGGACCGCCCGTCCTGACCATCTGCCAGCGCCACCTCGCCGCTGGCCACGTCGTACGGCGCAAGACCACACCGGCCGACTTCAACTCTCCGCCGTCTGGCCGCACCACTACCTGCGCCCAGTAACCCCCATCACCGAAAGGGCCTGTATGCGCAAGCTCAAGCGCTCCACTTCCGCCGCCGTCATCGTCGCCACGCTCGCCGGCACCGCCGCCCTGGCCACCGCCGCGCCGGCCTCCGCCGCCAGCTATCACTGCACGACCAGCAGCTACACCGTCGACGACCCGTCGTACACCGGCCCCGACTCCGACAACTGGGACTTCGACGTCCAGCTCTGCGCCAAGCGAAGCGGCGGCTACATCTACACCACCGCCACGGTCAACTGGGACGGCCCCTACGCGAGCAACCAGCACACCAGCCTCACCTTCAACAAGGCGAGGTTCCACCTGCAGACCAGGAAGTCCACTGCCGGCACGGACCCGGTCGTGAAGTACGGCAACTACACGGGCCTGGAGAACGCGCTGGAACACAGCAGCGGAAACGGCAACGGCTCCTACAAGACGGGGACGCTCAAGACCAAGGCCAGCGGCCGGTACCAGTACATCGGGGACGGCTACATCGAGCTGGACTGGTCCGGCGACGGCCAGGGCTACCGCAAGCCTCTTCTGTTCAGCGCCTCGCCGCGTGTCTGACCTGCGCAGTGCGTCCTGAACCCGTCACGTGAAAGCCACTCTGTCATGAGCCACCGGCCCGCGCGCCGCGCCCGCCGCGCCAGCGCCAGCCCGCTGTTCACCCCGCACGGCACGGATCGCGCCTCCCGCAAAGCTGCCCGTCGGCAGCTCGCCGAGGCAACCGCGAAGGCCCGCTCCGAAGCAGCCGCCCACACCAGCGGCGTCGGCGTGGAGGAACAGCAGGTGCCCGCGCCGCTCTTCCCGCCGGCCGGGCGGCCCGGTCCCGCGTCCTCCCGTAACAACAAGATCAAGTTGCCCGCCCACCGCATGACCACCGCCACCGCTTCCGGGGCGTACCCATTCCTCGCCGAGGGCGGACTGGGCGCCGAAGGCATCTACATCGGCCGCGACGTCCACGCCGAGGCGTCCTTCTGCTTCGATCCGTTCGCGCTCTACGGCAAGATCGAGGGCTTCACCAACCCCAACGTCTTGTTGGCCGGCGTGATCGGGCAGGGCAAGTCGGCGCTCGCCAAGTCCTTCGCACTGCGGTCCATCGCCTTCGGCTATCGCGTGTACGTCCCGTGCGATCCCAAGGGCGAGTGGACGCCCGTGGCCCAGGCGTTGGGCGGCACCTCCATCGCCCTCGGACCGGGACTGCCCGGCAAGCTCAACCCGCTGGACGCCGCGCCGCGGCCCAACAGTGTCTCCGAGGCCGACTGGGCGGGCGAGATCCGCAAGCGCCGTCTGCTGCTGCTCGGTTCCCTGGCCCGCACCGTGCTCGGGCGGGACCTGCTGCCGATGGAGCACACCGGCCTCGACGTCGCCCTGGACGCCGTCGTCGCCCGCGCCGCAGCGAGCGGTCGCACCCCCCTGCTCGGCGACATCGCCGCCACGCTCAACGACCCCGACGAACTCGACCGGGTCGGCGGCGTCATGTCCGGCCGCCTCGGCGACGCCTCCCGCGACCTCGCCCACGCCATGCGCCGATTGGTGCACGGCGACCTCGCCGGCATGTTCGACGCGCCCAGCACCGTGGCCTTCGACCCCAACTCGCCCATGCTGACCATCGACCTGTCACGCCTGGGCGGATCCGGCGATGACACCGCCCTCGTCCTCGCCATGACCTGCGCCTCCGCGTGGATGGAATCCGCGCTGTCCGACCCGAACGGCGGGAGGCGCTGGATCGTCTACGACGAGGCATGGCGCCTGATGCGCCACCCCGGCCTGCTCGCGAGAATGCAGTCCCAGTGGAAGCTCAGCCGCGGCCTGGGCATCGCCAACCTCATGGTCATCCACCGGCTGTCCGACCTGCTCACCGCGGGCGACGCTGGATCCCGCGGCCGTGCGCTCGCTGAAGGTCTGCTCGCCGACTGCTCCACCCGCATCATCTACCGCCAAGAGACCGACCAACTCCATGCTGCCGCAGCGCTGCTGGGGCTCACTTCGGTGGAAGCCGACGCGATCTCCCACCTCAACCGCGGCCGAGGGCTCTGGAAGGTCGCGGGGCGCAGCTTCATCGTGCAGCACCTCCTGCACCCCCACGAGCTGACGCTCTTCGACACCGACGCCCGCATGCACTGACCCCAAAATCTTCGACCGCACCGGCTGCCACCTGCGACTTTTCAGCCCTCACCACCGGGAACCCATGCCCCCAGCCCGCACAGACTTGAACGTCTTCGCCACCGACCTGTCCTTCCGCCTGCCCGGCCTCTGGAACAGCGAGTACCACCACCACGCCACCTACCCGGACCAGTTCCCCCTCACCGATCAGCTCTGGGACCTCGGTCATGTCGACTGGGTGGTCAGCGAGTTCGTCCTCACCCACGACGCCGTCCTGCACGGCCCCGGCGGCAAGCGCCTGTACGTCACCGACCGTCCGCTGCACCCGCACCAGTTCGTCGTAGCCCCGCTCGAGCCGGACGACGCCCGCTTCAAACCCCACCACTTCGTCGGCGTCGCCGAGCCGAACGGCATCGCCGTCCCCAACGACCCCGTACGCGCGTCCACCCGGATCGCCCGCCGGCTCCTGCCCCGCTATGAGCACGCCCTTGAGGCCGTACGCCGCAACGCGGCCGAGCAGCCCGAGCCTCCGCACCGGCTGGCTCCGCCGCGGGTAGCCCAGGTGGTGACGCTGACCTGGTACGACGACGGGGCGCTCGGGGCGCCGTACGGGAGCGTGCCCGAGCAGGCGCGGATGACGCTGTACGCGTACGGATTCCAGTACCACCCGCACCAGGCGGCCTTCCTGCTGCCCGCTGCGTACGGCAAGGACGGCCGTGCTCTGCGGATTCAGGCGGTCGCCCGCCGACTCTCCGAGCAGGGCATCGGGGTGAACCTGCGCCACGCCGCACCGACCACGACCGCCGTGCTGCCGCGCTCGCGGCCCACGGCCGCCCCCATCCATCACCGCTGACCGCGCCTTCGCCCGGATGACGGTCTGCGTCCCCGCCGGGGAGGTGCACACTGCGCTACCTCGGCACTCCCTCAGGGCCTGACATACGGGCCGCAATGAGCGCCGGACGCATCGGCTGTATGACCACCCCCGCGCAAGGCAGCCGCATCCCCGAGGGCGCCCTGTACGCCTGCGACAACTCCAAGTTCGGCAGCGACGGCAAGGGCCGCTACTGGCCCGGCGCCGAAGCGTGGTTCGCCTGGCTGTCGCGAACCATCCAGAGGTACGGGCCGGATCGCTGCCTGTGGGCACTCGCCCCGGATCAGCCGTTCAACGCCGCGGGCACCCTCACCGAGTCGCTGCCGTGGCTGGCCCGCATCCGGCAGCTCGGCGTCCCCGCAGCCTTCGCGGCCCAGGACGGCTGCGATCACCCCGGGCTGCTGCCCTGGGACAGCTTCGACGTCCTTTTCCTGGCCGGCTCGACCGAATGGAAACTCGGCGCGGTAGCCGAACGGCTGGCCCGCGAGGCGAAGACCCGCGGCAAGGGCGTGCACATGGGCCGTGTCAACTCCCGGTCCCGCCTGGGGATTGCCGAGTGGTTCGGCTGCGACAGCGCCGACGGCACCTACCTCGCGTACGGGCCCGACAAGAACCTTCCCAAGCTCCTCAAATGGCTCGACGAACTCGACGGCAACCCCTCCCTCCTCGGCGGCGCGCACCCCCTCGGCGCCCCCGACCCCGTGCCGAGCACTGCGCTCCCGCGCGAAGCTCCCCGTCGCCGCGCACCACCGGGTCAAGCGGCTGCCACGAGAGCACAGAAGTCCCCGCTCACGGGGTCACACGCTCCTGCCGTACCGCCAGCCGGACGTGCAAGCGCCCGAACCCGCTGACCGCGCCGTCACCCGCCGCACACGATCAGGAGTCCATCTGCCCTTCCACTACGACCAGGTCAGCCAGCTGCACTCGCTGGCAGAGCGCATCCACAACGCGGCCGACGAGCTGCCGCTCACCGACTCGGTGCACTCCGGCGTCAACAACCTCGATGACCTCGACGACAGCACTCGCGACATCGCCGGACTGATCACCCACCTCACCACCGTGGCAGCCTTCGGCGCGCGCACCGTACGACGCGGTCGAGACCCCGAGGCGGACATCACCCGGCGCAAGGTCACCCAGCTCACGCACACGGTCGGCGCGCTGGGACACGCCCTGGCCGACCTCGGTGAAGCCGTCGCCCACGCCGGCGTACTGCACCAGCTCGCCGCCTCGCCACGCTCGACGCAGCGCAACGAGGCCATCGAGTCCACGCGGGCTCTGCTGCATGCCCGGATCGACAGTGCCCGCGGTCGACTCCACAAGTCGGGGGCCCGACTCCACCAGGCGGCCGACCGGCTCACCGCTCCGCCAGCCCCGTCCCGCAGCCCGAGCCCGAGCGTCACCGCGCCCGTCCCTCGGCCCGGCCCAGCTACTTCCCGCACCCGCTGATCCATCCGCCCATGCCCCTGGAGCATCCCCATCCGCAACGCTCTCCGCGCCCTGCCCCTGCTCGTCTCCGCCGTGCTGCTCGCCGGTGCCGCCACCGCCTGTACCAACGGCGATGACGCAACGCCCGCGAAGCAGAACCCCACCACACCCGCCGCGCCGAAACCGGTGCCCGCGCTCAGTGACACACAGGCCCGAGCCGTCATCACCCACTACTCAAAGATCAACAACAAGGCCAACGCACAGCGCGACCGCGCCCTGCTCGACACCGTCGAGGACGGCCCGACGTACGCGATGTCCGTCTCGGACTACACCGAGACCGAGGGCCTGCCCAAGGCGGACCGCAAGCCGTACAAACCGTGGTCGTACGACACCTCCACCGCCAAGCTGTACATCCCGCGCTTCACCGCCGGCCAGGATCGCTGGTTCGCCGCCGCACTCTCCGGCGAGAAGGGCAAGGACCCGAGCCGCATCGCCGTCTTCGCCGAGCAGCCGAAGGACAAGCGGTGGGAGCTGGTCTCCGTCGTCGACCTCGGCAGCAAGACGTTGCCGGATATCGCCCTCGACCGAACCGGCTACGCCACCGCGGTCACCACCACTGGCAACAAGCAGCTCGTGGCCGACGCCAACGTGCTGCGCACCGCGGTGATCGACAACTTTGCGACCGGGGGGACGAACACCGGCACCAAGGTCTTCGACCCGACCAAGGCCAGCAAGCAGCAGATAAAGGTTCACGACAAGACGACCCGCAAGTTCGGGAAGCTGGGCACCACCGTCTTCGCCGGGGGCACCAACCGTTTCAAGGACGCCTACGCGCTGAAGACCAGCGACGGTGGCGCACTGCTGCTGTTCGCCCACACCCATACGCAGACCGACGCCGTCGCACATTCCGGGCTGCAGATCAACCCCGACAAGGACGACAACGCCTGGCTGCACGGCATCCCGCGCACCTCGGTGACGTACACGTTCGTCTGCACCGACGCCGCCACCGTGCCGGCGAAGGCCGCCCCGTCCCGCCTGATCGGCTACACGTGCGCCCGCACCGACGCCTCCGGCCCGCCCGTCGGCTCCGCGCCGACAGACCGCGCCTAGCGCGCCGGAGGAACACCGTTGTCCCTGCCCCACCCCGACTTCGAGCTGTACGACAACGTCGCCCGCACCACAGAGCAGATCTCCGCCCATCGAGAGAACCGGCCCACCGCCGACGACCCGGACCCATGTGGCCGTCCCTGGCCTGCCGGCGCGCCCCGCTCCGCCACGCGGCCCCATTCTCTGAACTCCCACCAGCAAAAGCCCATTTCCGTCATGACCGTTTGACGGAATGCCATTGGCTGGATGTGTGGGGCGGCGCGGAAGATAGCACGCAATCCCCGGTTACCGAAACCGGGAATTCTCCGGACTCTTGTTCTCAGCCCGCCCACCCGCCTGGGGCTGCTCCCGCATTCCATCCTGACGCCACGGAGGTCAACTCCGCATGCGCACTGCCCTCGACTGGCGGGTGTCCGCTCACGATCAGCGGCGGCGGCTCGATCACCCATGAACCCAATCTTTGTAAGGAGCAACTCCGTGTTCGCATCCGGCTTTTTCAAGCGCACCCTGCCCATCGCCCTGGGAGGCGCACTTGCCGCCACCGCGCTCTCCACCGCAACAGCGTCCGCCAGCTCCGGCTGGTGGGCCTCCAGCGGCGGCGGTGCCGAGGGCTACTACAACCACGTCAACGACCGCGTCACCGCATGTGACATCAAGACGGACGGCTACAAGGCAGCGGTCCAGATCCTCGCGAACGATGGCCGCTTGCTCACCACCGTCACGGACTCCTACAACAACGGCAACTGCTCTTGGCGGACGCCGACCCTTTTCCAGGGCACGCACAAGATTCGGGTCTGCGTCGTGAAGGGCAACGCACGCCCCGTCAAGTGCAGTGCGGCCCACACATTCTCCGTCTGACTCTCCCACCCCCTGTACAAGATTGTGGTTCCCGCATGCTTTGTTAGAAACGATTCATACCCCACCCGTCACCTCTACCGAGTCCGTACGGCCGCCTAGTTGAACACAGTCATACAGGCCGTCCTCGGCGACGGGCACGGCGGCCTCGCCGAGCTGCACGCGTTCCTGGAGACCGCGGCCGAGTGGCGCGAGCGCAACCAGGAACCGAGCATCGCCGCCCGCTACCGCCAGCACGCCGAGCAGCTGTCCGCACTCGCTGACCAGCTCGCCTACCTGGGCGAGGAACACCTGGCCAGCATCTACGGGCGCACGAACCGGTCAGCACCCGCGCAGCCCGCGCCCACCCATCGCGCCGGCTCCCGCCGCACCCGCTGCGCGCACGCGCTGCCCCATCCGCTGACCCCGCCCACGACAGGAAGATCCTCTGTCCACTCGTTCTGTCATCGCCCGCCCCACCGGCGCCGGCTACGCCGGCACATACGTCCACTGGGACGGCCACCCCAGCCACCGCCTGCCGCTGCTCCTCGCCGCGTACCAGCACCGGTTCGCCGGGAACTCCGAGACCCTGGCCGCCTACCTCATCGACGGCGCGCCGGAAGGCTGGTCCTACATCGGCACCGACCTCCTGGACGGCGCACCCGATGCCCTACGCCAGCACCTGACCGCCGGCCGCGACGAGCCCGGCCGCCCGTACCCCGCCCAGCCGACAGTGCCGCCACTGATCTACACGGAGCGGACAGCGTCCCGATTGAGCTGGGGCTACGTCCTCCACCCGCAGGGCATCGAAGTGATCGCTCTGCAGGCGTACAGCCGCGGTCCCGTCGTCGCGTGGGACACCGACCCGCGCAGCCGCATCGTCGCCCATCCGGGTGCGTGGCATCCGGACTCGCAGGCCCCGATCGTTGCGCCGAGCACCGCACCGCGCCTGTCCACCGCCGCATCCGCATCGGCGCCGGCGCCCCGCAAGACCGCCCGCCGGTAGCCCCGGCGCTCCCGCACCGTCCCGACCGCAGCCCCGCCCGGAGAACCCGCTGTCCCCACACTCGCGCCCGGAGATCACCGTGGTCATCGCCACTCAACTCCGCCCGGACCGCCTCGCGTTCCTCACGGCGATGCATGCCAGTCTGTGCCGTCAGAGCGTTCCATGGGAGGCTGTCGTCGCCCTTGACGGCGCCGACCCCGCCCGGCTACCCGCCGCCCTGGCCGCCGACTCTCGTATCCGCACCCTCGTCCTGCCGCGCCCGGTCGGCGCGGCCTGCGCCCGGAACTTCGCGCTCACCGAAGTGCGCACCGAGTACGTCAACTGGGCTGATGACGATGACGAATTCACCGACTGGGCCATGGCGGTGCGGCTGCGCACCCTGGAGAAGACAGGGGTGGGATGGTGCGCCGGGTACAGCCAGGACCTCCACCCCGACGGGACCACGACCCTGTGGCGACCCCCGACGCCACCAGGTCGGCACGAGGCCGGGGACGTGTGGCGGTACTGGAGGGACCCGGCCGACACCATCCCGCTCGGCCCAACCACCCTCCTCGCCCGTACCGACCTGGTGCGGGCGGCCCCCATGGGCGGTCTCGTCCAGGGCGAGGACTACTGCGCTCTCGCCGTCACCTGCCTCGCCCCGGGCATCGTGCTGCCCGTACCGGTCTACCGGTACCGCAAGCACGCCGGGCAGATGACCGCGCAGGACTCGTACGACCAGCTGGAGGCGCGGGCGCGGGCCTTCGCGCACCGCTTTGGTGTCAGCCTGCGCGCCGCGTCCCTGTCGCTGCGCGACTCCGGCCCTGCCGCCGCGTAGTCGAGACGGCCGCTCACCCACGCATCTCTCCCACTCACCGAAAGCACCTATGCCCGACACCCCCGCCCAGGGCCGGCCCCGGGAGAAAGTCCTCATCTCTCCGCGCTACCTGGCCGCCAGTCTCCCCTCCACCCACCAGCACTTCCTGGACGTCTTCGCCCAGGAGGCAGGCTGGAGTGCCCACACCGACGACTCGTCGTTGACCGCCAACAGCCCCTGCGGGCGCATCACCATCCGCCACGACCAGTCGGCCGTGGGGCGAGCCCCGCACCTGGTGATCTCAGCCCGCAGCGACGAGGACGCGCCCGAGAGATGGCGGACGAGCGCCAGCGGCGCCGTGCCGATCGAGTTTCTCTCCACGCTCCTGGGCACCCTGGCCGCCGAACTGGACGCCGACCCGGATCACGTCGTCTACGGAATCGGCGCCGAGCCCGGCATGTTCGAGCTGCTCGTCGACATCGACGCCTGGAACCACTTCGACGCCTCCGGGCTCTCCGGATTCATCTCACGGGACGGGCAGGCAGCCGTGATCGGCCGGCCGCCGGATTCGTCGGCCCCTCCCATCCACGGCGACGCATGCATCGCCTGGCACGTAGCCGCCTCCCCGGACGACCTCGGCCATCTCTGGGACATCTCCTTCACCCAGCAGGCGCCGGACTTCCTCATGCATGCGGTCGTCGCCAAGACCCTCGATCCCCGGCCCATCCTGCGCTCCACGGCCTTCCCGTTCCCCGCAGCTGTCGTGCCCCTGGTGACCATCGAGCACGTCCCGTCGCCTCGGCCTCCCTCGGCGCAGCCGTCACCCGCCGAACCAGCGCGCAGCCCCGAGCCCAAGCGCACCCCGAAGACCCGCTGAGCCCCCCCATCCGGACGAGGCCGACCGCGGGCTCGACCCACCAGGACCTTGATGCCCGCCACCGCCACCCAGATCACCCTCAGTACCAGCCGCACGCTGGGCCTCGTCGCCATCGCCGTCGGCGAGAAGTACCGGCAGGCCAACCAGGCCCTCAAGGCAGCCGGGTTCAGCCGCCTGCACAACGGCGCGCACACCGCGTCACTGGCCGACGCGCAGGCTGCCCGGCGCACCGCCAGCGCCCTGGTGCACCACGCCCACGCACACGGCGCCACCATCGTCACCAGTTCCCGGCCCTACCTCGGCGACATCGGTATCGAGATCGCCGCCCGACTGCCCGGCACCTGGAGCGCCGAGCTGGAGATCTACAGCCACCCGCTGTGGCAGGAAGACCTCTGGTACGGGCTCTGGGAAGCCGGCGAGATCCACCAGGCCATCGAAGACCACCGCCTCTCGGTCGCGTCCGTACTGAAGAACGGCACGGGCACCGAGCTGCTGCTGGTCGAGCGGCCCGGCCACCGCAGCGGCTACCTGCTCGGCGCGCTCACCGAGCATGAGAAGGAGGACCTGCACAGTGATCCCGTCACGCCGCGCAGCATGGTGCTGCCCGCCGACCCGGGTCTCGCCGCACATGCCGTGACCCACACGTTCCTGCCCGCCTACCGTCGCGCCCTGCACCACCGGGACCTGAACACCGTCCTGTCGGCGCTGGAACGCATCCGGGAGGAACACCAGACCCTCCAGGCGATCAAGGACTCCGGCCGGTACAGCGACGCAGTGCCACTCGGCAACTCGCGCCTGGTCGCCGGAATGGAACGAGACTTCGCCGACCACGCCTGGCTGGAGTTCCGTCACATCCTCGAACACGCGCCGCTTCTCCTCTCGCGCTGCCGCCCTGTCGCAACCGCCTGGCCCGACGACGGTGCCGCACTGACCCGGCTTCGCGAGGCACTCGCCCGCAGTCAGGACACGTGGGACGAGTGGAACGGTCTGAGCCACGAGCTGCACATGGTCCAACGCAGGACGTTGTCGGCCCACGAGTGGAGCCAGGTGCGTGGGCAGATGGGCCTCGCCGTCCTGCCGGCCATCGAGACCTGGCTCGGCGACAGCGAGGCGTTCGAGCGTCAGGTCCGCGCGGCCGTACCGGGCGGGCTGGCGGCTCTGTCCGCGCCCAGCCCAAGGCTGCTCACCGCCCGCCCCGCTCCGCCGCCTGCGCCCCGCTCCGCGGCAGCGCACCGCTGACCGCTCCAGAAAGGATGTCTCTCTTCTGCCCGACCACTTCCGCTTCGAAATCGACCCCGACCACGGATTCGTGGCCGCCGCCACCGCCAACATCCCCGCCCACCTCGCCAACTGGTTCCTGGTGCGGGAGCAGTTCGAGCCCATGCCCGGCACTCCGGGCCTGTACCGGCTCACCAATCCCGAGCAGGACGGGATCCGCCGTACCCGCCAGGCCGTGCACGACCTTCGACGCCACGGCTACGAAGTCCAGGCCGACTACAGCCTCGACCCCGGCCGCAGCGCCTCCCAGCCTCGGCCGGCCGTGCGCAACGGGCTGATGGAACGCCGCAATCGGATTGCGCAGGCCGCGGCCACCCGCTCCCCGCAGCAACGCGGCGCCCCAACCACCAGCCGGCCCGAGGTTCTGCCCCAGCCCGGCGTAGTGCCGGTGGGCGGCCGTACCCAGGCGGCCGGGAAGGGACACGGCCGATGAGCGACGAGCCGATCCGCATCATCCGCGGCCAGGGTGGCGAAGTCGACGTCGAGGGTCCGGTCGACGGCTTCGCCGCGAGCGTCCTCAAGCGCGCCGGGTTCGACACCTATCCTCAGCTGCGCGGCGTCTGGATCCGCTTGCCGTTCGATCTGGGCCGCACCTGGGAGAACGAGCACGCGACCTGGGCGGCCGAGATGCTTGCTGCCGCCCGCTACAGCGTCGACCTCGACCCTGACCTGCGCGTCACCCCTCCCGCCGCGTCCTCGCCATCAGCGCCGCGCCGCACGAAGACCGCCATGACCGCGCAGTCCCCTCCCGCCGGCACTCCCCGGCGGCAACGGCGCTGACCCGCTGGTTCGAAACGAAAGCCCTCTGCCCTGACTTCCTCCGCCGCCATCACCCTCCACCTCAGCTCCGGCAACGAGATCGTCGCGCTCCCCAGCGGGGAACGGCACCAATGGGCCACGACCGCACTGCAACTGGCCGGATTCACCCAGAAGCACGAGAACGACGCCCACCGGCTCTCACTCGCCGATACCGCCCGAGCACGCCAGGCGCTCACCCAGCTGCACCAGACCGCCCAGGACTGCCAGGTCGAGGTCATCACCAGTGAGCGGTCCTACTTCGGCGACATCGCGCACGCCGTCGCCCAGGGGCTACCCGGCCAGTGGGACGTGAGCATCGAGCACTACCCAAGCGGCTCCATCCCCGCCCAGCACCTGAACTGGGTATGGGAGGCCAGCCCCGTGCTGTCCACGCTGGCCAAGTACCGCATCCCCGGCGTGGCGGTCCTCTGCGACGGCGGCGGCACCGAACTCCTCCTGGTCGAACGCCCGTGGGACAGGCGATACCTGATCGGCACCCTGCTTCCGTCCCCGGACCACCTGAACGTGATCGGCGCCGGGCCCAGCACCGCCATCGTTACCACCGCCCGGATGGCAGTCGCCGACGTGTGCTCGCGCCTGCTGCCTGAGTTCGCACACCTGGTGGACCTGGCCCGACTCCGCGAAGTACAGGACGACCTCGACTGGGTGCACAGCGTCGAGCCCGGCACCGTGGACGCCGTCGAGTTGGACGCGGCCCTGGACCGGTTCCTCACCCACGCGCCCTACCTCCTCGCGGCCACCCGCCGGGCAAGCGTCAAGCTCCTGACCGCCAGCGAGATGGCCGTCCTCGTCCGCTTCGAGAACCTCCTCGCTCAAACCCAGGACGCTGCCGGCGCCCAAGCCGTACCCGAGCCGCACGGAACGGATGAGGCCCTGGCGCTGTGGCTCGAAGCCGGCGAAAACCTGCTCGACGTGGTCCGTGCCGCCACCGCCAACCCCGCCGCAGAACCCTCCCGACCGGCCGTTACCACCGCCACGCCGCCGAAGCCACCGGCAGCAGTCACCGCCGCACGCACCCGCTGACCCTTCCCCCTTTCGCCCCCCCCGCCAGACGATCACGGAAAGCACGCCGCGTTGAACTCCCGTACCAGCTGCCCGCCGGGCCGCACCGCCTCCCGGCCGTTGCTCGCCGAGCGGCATGTCGCCCGGCTGCTGCTGGGCACTCTGGTCGGGCGCCTGCCCAACGGCATGGCCCCCGTCGCGATCCTCCTGCTGGTCGCAGAGCAGGGCGGATCGCTCGCGACCGGCGGGCTGCTGTGCGCGCTGTACGGGCTCGCGAGCGCCATCGGGCAGCCGGCGCTGGGGCGCATGGTCGACCGGCGCGGCCAGACCCGGGGCACGACGGCCGCCGTCCTGGTCACCACGGTCTGCCTCCTGCTGCTGTCGTACACCGACGCCGTCGCCACCCCGGGGCTCGCGGCCGGATTGGTCGTCCTCGCAGGGCTGAGCACGCCGCCGTTGGAGGCGAACCTGCGCGCCGTATGGGGCGCTGTGCTCCCGGATTCGGCGCGGCGCCGCGCCGCGCTCGCACTCGACACCGGCGCCCAAGGGCTGATCTACGTCGCCGGACCTCCTCTGGTCGCCACGCTGTCCGCCTTCCAGGGGCCCGGCGTCGCCATGACGGTCACCGCGGTGCTCGGGCTGCTCGGGGCGAGCGTGGTGCTCAGCGCCGCACCCTCCAGAAGGTGGCATCCCGAAGGTGCACGCACGGGCGGGTTCCTCGGGCCCCTGCAGCACGGAGGGCTGCGGTTGCTGTTCCTCGCCGTCTCCGGCGTCGGCTTCGCGCTGGGGGCGATGAACGTGTGGGCCGTGTCCATGGCCGAACGGCACGGCATGGCCCTGCTGTCCGGGGTGATCCCAGCCGCGCTGTCCGTCGGCAGCCTCGTCGGCGGCATCCTCTACGGCCGGCGCAACTGGCCTGGCCACCTGAACGGCCAACTCCGCACCGCGGCACTGCTGTTCACTCTCGCGTGGGCGCCGCTCTCCGCGGGCCCCGGGCCGTTCGCCGTGACCGCACTCACGGCCCTGCCGGGCCTCTTCCTCACCGCATTGGTCACCAGCGCATTCCTGACGGTGGATGCGCTCGCGCCCGCCGGCACTCGCACCGAGGCGTACGCCTGGCTGATCGCCGCGGTCGGCGCCGGCCAGGCGGCGGGTACCGCGCTCGCGGGCGCGCTCTCCGCGCAGCCGTACACCGCCGCACTCCCGACCGCGGGAGCCTTCACCTGCCTGCTGGTGCTGCTCGGCGCCCGCCGCCGCCTGGCCGTTTCAGACACGACACGCCGCCGGGGCCGGCATCGCCGCACACCGGCCCCTGCCGCGCCGCCGGAGCCACGTCGCGCGATGACGGCGATGCCTCCTCCATCAACTGCCCCGCGACGGTCCGGGCCCTGAACGCTCATAGTCGCGGAACGCACTGGCGTGCCGAAAACACGATGGCGCGTGCGTCCCACCCCCACCCCCAGCCCCAGCTCCGGATGCGGTCGGTTTTGAGCAGGTCAGGGACGGGAGCCTCGCGCCTGGACGGAATTGAATGCCCGTCGCTCGAATGGGTGCCCCACCGCTCCACAGCCGCGCCGGGCGCCGCGAGCCGCCCCGGTCACCCGGCCATCGGCCGGACCTGCGGACATCCGCAGTACCTCTCGCTCACGGCCGTGGGAAGTGACGCAGCCTCACCCGAGAGTTTCCGGCGACAAACATGACGCCGCACACATTTGGGTGGCCAGGTCAAAAAAGCCAGCCTGCCTCCCCATCATTTGACACACCCGACAAATCAAAGATCAGGGCGATCATTTCGATTTCACATCGACCATTTTGGTGGTGCGGCGAAAAATGTCGGGGACGCATTTCCACTTCGGTAAAAACACTTCGGTGGTAGGGTCTTGAGCGTCATCCACAATGACGGCGGGGCCTGCCCGGCCTCCAACCAGCACAGACCCCGCCAGGGTTTGACGTGGATGCCGGGTAGGGGCCCTCCGCGTGCGGCGGGCCCCTACCCGGACACCCTGGCTAGGGCAGCCAGGACTTGACCAGTTGCGCGATGCGCACAGCGATCAGCCCGAGTTGCACCATCAGGACACCAGCCCTCAAGCGTCGAAGCCAGCGCGCCCGCAGGCGACGCCAACTCCTCGGCCGCTTGACCGGCCCTTCATTATCCAGGGTCACGTCTATCACCCCCTTCCGACTCTCGCTGGAAAAGGGCTTTGCGGGATCAACTTACCACCCCGAAGGGTGCTCGACTCGCCGCTGAAACGCGTGACCTCTGACCACTCCGTGGGCGATTGAGTAAATTAGTGAATGGCCCCCGCCTCCCTCCAACGGCGATATCAATACCAGCTTTAGACCGGACCCGCAGGTCACCCCCTGTTTCCTGCAAGCCTTAAGAGTCATTCACCGATCCGGATGACCCTGATCCAGTTTCGACACCCCCTCAACATATGGCGCAAGTCACATTGCCTGCCCTCTGCGTGAGCACCTCGGACCCGCGCGGCCTCGTCACACCCCTGCTGCGCCCAGCGCCGTTCGTCACGGCCGACTGCACCACGTGCTCTGACCCGATTCCCCACAACTATCTGGAGCTCTATGACCGTTGTTGGTACACCCGGCTATCAGAACGTGCGGAAAGGCGAGTCAGGTAGCTGCGGGGCGGTGAGACCCGCCCTGGAGCATGTCGGCAGTCATTGCCCATCGTTCGTGGTCCAGCCACGCACCGTTGATGTGCTGGAAGCTCCTGGCCCGCCTCGCCTTCGCCCAACACCCCACCGCTTTCCCGCCACCACCGCTAGGAGATCCGCCTTGCCCGAAGCACCAGCAGAGCCGTTCATGACGATCCGGCACACCATCACCGGCGAGATCACCACCACCGGCTACAACGCCGCCGCCCGGCGGATCCTGCTCCAGGCCGGCTTCGAAGAGACGCCAGGCTGCGCCTGCCGAGCGACGGAACCCGGTACGGAGCGGACGCACGGGCCTACTCGGCAGCCAGCGAGCTGCTCGTCGCCGGCCACCCCCTGCACCTGGACCGAGCCCTCGGCCGGCCGGTGAGCGCCGACGGTACGCCCCGGTTGGCCCGGTCGCCGATGCCGGCACAGTCCGTGATCCGCTCCGAGAGCGGCCAGCCCCTGCAGCGCATCACCAACCCCGCTCGCACCCGTACCTGTTGAAGGATCCTCATTGACCACACCCGGACCGCCCAGTCCAGCGCGGACCAAGGGCGGCGAACTACGGGCCAAGGTGGCCCGGCTGCTGGCCGACCGGCCGGCGGACACGCACACCATCGGGGACATGGCCAGGCAGCTGGGCCACTCCCACGGCGCCGTCCGCAACGCCGCCCTCACCCTGGTGCGACGCAGCGAGGCCGACCAAAGCGGGACCGGACAACCGGAGTTCCGCGCAAACGCGAAAACCGCCGCAGCCGCGCAGACCGCTGTAATCAGCCCACCGGGCACCCACGCTCCCCGCACCCATGCAGTCACGGCCCGCACGACCACTCCCGCAGCAGCCGCCCCCAGGCAGACCGGCCCGATCCGCCGCGCGGGGGGCCAGCTCTACCACCCCCGGGAGCTGGCCGATCTGCCCGACGTCGAGGCGTTGAACCGCCTGCGCGACGCCGACGTGCCGGTGCTGCTCTACGGCCCTCCGGGCACCGGCAAGACGAGTCTGGTCGAGGCGGCGTTCCCGGACCTGCTCACCGTCGCCGGCGACGGCGACACCACGGTCGGCGACTTGATCGGCGAGTACACACAGGACGACGCGGGAGCCTACGTCTTCCAGTACGGTCCGCTGGTCACCGCGATGACCGAGGGCCGCGCCCTGCTGATCGACGATGCCACCTTGATCTCACCGAAGGTCCTGGCGGCGCTGTATCCCGCGATGGACGGGCGCAGGCAGATCCAGGTCAAGGCCCACAAGGGCGAGACCATCAAGGCCGAGCCGGGCTTCTACGTGGTGGCGGGCCACAATCCCGGCGTCCACGGCGCGGTGTTGACGGAGGCGCTCGCGAGCCGGTTCAGCGTGCAAATCCAGATCGGCACGGACTATGACCTCGCCCTGGCCTTGAGGATCGATGCCCAGGTGGTCCGGGTCGCCCGACACCTCTCCCACCAGGTCGAACTCGGCGAGCTGGGCTGGGCCCCCCAACTGCGGGAACTGCTCAGCTACCAGAAGACCGAGGCCGTCCTCGGCACCAAAGCCGCGCTCGCGAACCTCGTCGGCATCGCTCCTGTGGAGGATCGCGACGCCGTCGCCGACGCCGTCATGAAGGCTGTCGGCGTCAAGAAGATCGCTCCTCTCACCCTCGGCAAGCAGCTCCCCGCCTCGGCCGCCCGGCAGCCCCCGGGCAGCACCGGCTCCGCACACCGGGGCCGCCCGCGATGAGCGCCCATCACCACGTCCAGTCCCCCGCCACCACGCCAGACGACGACGCCGACCTCGCGCGCTGGGACGACGACGGCGCCCCGCCCGCGCAACCCCGCTCCTCCCCGGCCGCGTGGCTGCGCGTGGGAGCCGAACTCGGCGATCGGCTGGTCGCCCTCTCCGGCCGCCAAGACCTCCTCGTCACCTGCCGCCCCGGCACGCGCAGCGGCGCACCGGCCGCGTTCTTCCCCGCTCTGGGCGAGGTCGAGTTCGACGCCGGCCTGTTCGCCCCTCTCCAGCCGCACGAGATCAATCCGCGGATCGTGGGTGACGAGGAGCGGTATCCCGCTGCCTGGGGAGTGTTCGTCCACGAGGCCGCGCACGCGGCCCACTCCGTCTGGACACAGCCTGCCGGAGCGGACCCCCGTGTCGTCGAGGCCGCGCTCCTACTGGAGGAGAGCCGCGTCGAAGGCGCGCATCTGATCAGGCGGCCCACGGACCGCACGTACCTGCGCACCAGTGCCCGAACCCTGGTCATGCCCGACATCGCCCACCCCACCCTCCAGGGCATCGAGCAGGCCGCCGCCGTGGCGGCCCTGATCCTCGGCCGCCGTGACGTCGGCATCCTGGACGCCGGCGAGACCCGGGCCGTCGCCGATCTGTGCGAAAAGGTGCTGGGCGCAGACCTGCTGACCACCCTCACCCGCATCTGGACCGCAGCCCATCAGTGCGCCGACCACGACGCCACGACCATGCTCGCGCGCGGTCAAGAATGGTGCGACGCTCTGGACGCCGCGGCCCCCGCCCTGCCCGTGCCGGAGGGCCTCTCCGATCTGCTGTCCGGCGCCGTGGGGGTCGTCATGGACAGCACGGCGGCCACCGACGCGGCCGACCTCGCGGCACAGGACGCAGCGGCCAACGCCATGGCGTCGCGGTCCAAGGCGCAGGCTCAGGACCGCGCCCAGCGGGCCGGCCAGCGACGCAAAGCCGCCGCCACCGCCAAGTCGGTCTTCAACACCCGTGGCACCACCGTCAACCCCGACGGCACACCGGCGCCCCGCAGCAACCCGGTCACCGGCACCCGCCGGCCCACCACCGCCGAGCAGAAGGCCGCCGCGCGCCTGAGCCGCGCCCTGCGCGCCGCCGCCTACCGCGAGCGGACCGAGGAGCGGACCACCAGCCCCACCCCGCCCGGCCGCCTCAACATGCGCGCAGCCCTCGCCCGCGACGCTCAGCGCGCGGCCGGGTCGGTCCCCACCGCGGAACCGTTCACCCAAACCCGCCGCCGGAACACCCCCACCCCACCGCTGCGTGTGGGTATCGCCGTCGACGTCTCCGGCTCCATGCGTGCCGCCTGCGCGCCCGTCGCGTCCGCTGCCTGGATCGTGGCACGCGCAGCAGCCCTGACCGACCCCGACTCCCTCACCGCCACCATCGCCTATGACAGGCACCTGACCGCATTGACCCGACCCACCCACCGAGCACCAGAGCGCGTGACGACGTTCGATGCCAACGGCGGCCACCACAACCTCGGCGACGCCATCGACGCACTCAACCACGGCCTCGAACTCAGCCGCCCCGGCGCCGGCCGCCTCCTCGTGATCGTCACCGACGCCCGGTACGGCAGCGACGAAACCGCTCACGCCGTCACCCGCGTCAAGCAGCTCACGACCGCCGGCTGCGCCGTACTCCAGCTCACCCTCACCGCGGAGTCCCGCCACTTGCCGGGGACCACCTTGCTGCACCTGCCCCGGCCCTCCAGCGCTCCGGTCGCCATCGCCACGGCGGCCACAGACGCCATCCGCAGGACACGCTGAGACGACGCAGAAGACAGAAAGCAGGAACAACCACGTGGCAATTGTTGGTACAGCGGGATGTTCCAACGTGAGGAATGCCATGGCTCGGCCGGTTGGCTATGAAGGTGTGAACGGGAATCGTGTCGCGATGGGTGCGGGTGTCGCTGATCCCTTCTTGGCGTGATCAATTGCGAAATCTTTTGATGTCGATGTCGTATGTGGAGGACAGACGCGGACGTTCGGCGATGTGGACTCCGTCGCATCTCAGAGAGGTTCGACGATGCCGTACCGCACCGCCGTTGCCGTAGTCGCGGTGAGTGGCGTCCTCCGGCGCTGGCCACTGACACTCTTGGTCCCCCGGCACGACGGCGTCGGGGGACCAAGAGCGTTAGGCCAGGTATCCGCGGGCGCCGTCACGAGTGCACACGGCGTGGCCGGCCGGAGGGTGTGCGGTGACTGGTCAGGGTGTCGGGGCTGCAGCCATCTCCGGCCTCTCCGACGCATTGTCACCGGGTGAGGCAGAAGATTTGGTACGTCCGGGGAGGAGGAGGGTCATGGGGATGCCGAGGGCGGTGAATGCGGTGGCCCACCAGAAAGCGGTGCCGAAGCCGTCGGCGAGGGCGGCGGGGCTGCCGGCGCCTGCGAGGGTGTGCTGGAGGACGACGGCGAGGACGGCAGTGCCGACGGAGCCGCCGATCTGCTGGACAACGCGCTGGAGGATGCTGGCGTGGGGGACCTCGGTGGGCTTGAGGCCGACGTAGATCGCGCTGGTCAGCGGGATGGTGGCGGCACCCATGCCGATGCCGCGCACGAGCAGGACGGCCATCAGGAGGATGTTGCTGGTGGAGTCGGTGACGAACGCGAAGGGGACGGTGCCCAGAGCGACGACGGTGAATCCGGCGAAGGCGACCCAGCGCGGTCCGATGGTGTCGGTGTACTTGCCCGCGAGGGTCCGCGACATCAGGGTGCCCACGCCCTGGGGGATGAGCAGGAGACCGGCGGCGAGAGCGTCACGTCCCTGGACCTGCTGAAAGTACAGCGGGAGCAAGAGCATCGCGCCGTAGAGGGTGATGCCGGCGATGAAGCTGAGCACGCTGGCCGCGGTGACGTTGCGATGCCGGAAGAGCTTGAGGTCGACGACCGCGCTCGCGCTGCGCGGCCAGGCCCAGGAGACGAAGGCGGCGAGGAGCAGGAGACCGGCGATCAGGGGGGTGAGGACGCGGGCCGAGGCGAAGCCGGAGTCGCCCTCGATCTGGGAGAGCCCGTAGATGACGGCGGCCACGCCCGGGGAGAGCAGCAGCAGGCCGACTGCGTCGAGGCGCGGTCGGGGGGCGCCGGGGACGGGCTTGTCGTCAGGCATGTTGCGTACGGCGAGGTAGAGGCCGAGGGCGCAGAAGGGGATGTTGACGAGGAAGATCCAGTGCCAGTCGCCCACGCCGAGGATGATGCCGCCCAGGACGGGTCCGAGAATCGGGCCCAAGGCGGTGGGCAGGGTGATGGTGGCCATGATCTTGCCGAGGTTGCGGCCCCGCGCGGCCTGCATGATCAGCGTGGACATCAGCGGCATCATGATGCCGCCGCCGATACCCTGGACGACACGGAAGGCGATCAGACTTTCGGCGTTCCAGGCCAGCGCGCACAGAACCGACCCGAGGAAGAAGACGCTCAGGGAGGCGATCCACAGGCGTTTGCCGCCGAAGCGGGCCTGGGCCCACCCGGTCAGCGGGATGGTGACGAACATGGCCAGCAGGTAGGCGGTGCTGACCCACTGGATGGTGCTCAGCGACGCGTGAAGGTCTGCGGCCAGGTCGTTCAGGGCCACGCTGAGGATGGTGGTGTCGAAGACGACCGCCATGGCCCCGGCGATGACGGTGAAGGCCAGGCGCCACACGGCCGGGTCGACCTTCTCGGGGTCCGCCGGTGGTGAGGCCGGGCTGGTGGGTGAGGTGCTCACGAACGCCCCTAAGATGCGAGAATGAATCTTAAGTAGCGTAGGACGCGAACTTTAGATGCGCAACCGCATCTAAAGATGGAAGGGGATACGCATGGCCGAGCGGCGCCGTGGCGCGGAACTGGAGAGCGCCCTGCTGGACGCGGCGTGGGACGAACTCGTGGACGTGGGTTACGCCCACTTCACCCTGGACGCAGTCGCCGCCCGCGCCGGCACGAGCAGGCCAGTCATCCACCGGCGCTGGCCCGACAAGCAGCAGCTGATGATCGCGGCCCTCACCCATACTGCAGCTCGCCATGCCGTCTCCGTGCCGGACACCGGAAGCATGCGCGGGGACGTCCTCGCCCTGCTGCGCGACATCAACGCCACCCGCGCCCACTTCGTTACCGCCATGAGCATCCAGCTCGCCGCCTACTACCGCGAGACCGGCACCACCCCCGCCGACCTGCGCGACCACCTCCACGCAGGACGCCCCACCACCCTCGAGACCGTCTTCGCCCGCGCCGCCGACCGCGGCGAGATCGACCCGGAGCGCATCACCGACCGCATGAAGTCCCTCCCCTTCGACCTCCTGCGCCACGAACTGCTCACCACCAACACCCCCGCGGCCGACACCACCCTCGAAGAGATCGTCGACACGCTCTTTCTTCCCCTGGTCCTCGCCCCTGCAAGGGCAGTCTGAGCCGACTTGTCCGGATGACACGGCAAAGGCGAAGGACGTGACAGTCCGCGAGCGTTATGCGGCTGCCGCCGTACAGTTCACCGAGGACGTCACGGCTCTTGCGGCTCGCAGGCCATCGAGATCGACGAGCACGACGCCCTGCCCGCCGAGGCCGTCGCTGCCTCCCTCGGCAGCGGCAACCTCATCGCGGTGGCCGACCTCAACGAGGGCGAGCGCGTCCTCGACCTCTACGCCGGAGGCGGCATCGACCTCCTGCTGTCCGCCCGACGCGTCGGCCCCACCGGCAAGGCATATGGCCTGGACATGACCGAGGAGACGCTCTCTCGCTGGCCAACCAGAAGAAGCCGGCGCTACAACGTCGAGTCCCTCAAGGGCATCATCGAGGCGATCCTGCTCCCGGCGAACACCGTCGACGTCGTGATCTCCAACTGCGTCATCAACCTGTCCACGGACGAGCCCGTGGTGTTCCCCGAGACATTCGGCCTCCTGGCGCCAGGCGGACGGATCGGCATCTCAGTCGCCCTCGCCCCGCCCCATCGCGCCGAACGCGGCCGCTACGTCGGCTGTATTGCTATCGCCCTGTCCTTCGCCGAATATCGTGAGGGTTTGGTGGTGGCCGGCTTCACCGACATCAAACTCACTGCGACCCACGCGGTCGCCGACGGCGTGCACTCCACTACCGTGCCCATCAGCGTTGCCTCCGGTGCGGCGCTGCCTCTGGTGACGGACAACTCCGGCTGCTGCAGCTGAAGCGAGGTTGGACGGCGGCACATCCGGTCACGGTGTGCGCGGCGCCGTGGCCGGATCTTCGTAGTTCGCCGGTATGGCGATGTCTGCTCTGCGGGCCCGGTGGGCGGCATAAGGGCCCTCCTCGCCACCGCTCTCGGCCATCCAGTTCGCGGCGGTCTGCTCGCTGAAGCCAAGCAGGCGACTGAAGACGATCGCAGGAAGTTCAGCAGCGAGGTCCATGAGCGAGGCATTACGCGTGGGCCGGGGCCGGATGCCGAGTGCCTTGAGCCTGCGGGACATGCTGACCGGCTCCATCGGGCGTCCGGCGCGAGAGCCGGGGAACAGCCAGCGGCTGGGGCCGGGCTCGAGAAAGTGGGCCTTGCTGACCGGGTGGCGCATCACTTCGCGGACCATATTGTCGAGCGGCGGCGGAATCTCCACCGGGTGGGTGCCCAGGCGCAGTCGCAGTATGGTGCCGTCGTCGAGAACGTCCTCCCGGGTGAGTGCGCAGATCCGGGACGGGGGCTGCGCGAACAGCAGCAGGAGCAGTCCGGCCGTGCGGTCGCGGACGGCGATGCCGGGCTCCTGGACAAGCCGGTGCACCAGGGACCAGCGGATGTCGGCCGCGACGATGTCGGTGGCGAGCGAACTGGTGCAGTAGGGGGCCGTCAGGGCTCGGGTGTGCTGGTGGCGGCTGGTCCAGTGCAGGAAGGACCGGATCCGCAGACGTTCAGCCGAGCCCGTGCTGAGGTAATCGTCGATGTCGTGCTGCGTGCACGTGGCGAGGCTGCTGTCCCGGCTGGGCAGCCACTCCAACAGTCGGACGACCGATCGGATCTCGTGGCGGATCCCGCAGGCTTGTCCCGGGCTGGTCGGGCGGTGGGCGGGCTGTCGGTGCAGGCGGCGCAAGGGCTGCCAGCGCGCCCACCGCTCAACGATCCGCCGCTCCCCCACGTCGGGAAGACGGCCCAGGACCTTCGGCAGCCACTTCTCGATCCGGGCGAGGTGTTCGTCGCGGACGGCCAGGACGCCGTGAGCGACCAGGAGTGCACGCAAATGCTCGGCCATCGCCTCGTCGGCAAAGGCGTCCAGGCTCGCGTGGGTGACGGGGCCCGACGCGGTCGCGAGCGTCCGGAAGGCCGCGCGACGGGCCGGGGCTTTATGTACCCATCGCAGAACCGTGCGGCCATCCAGTGTGCGCAGCAGTTCGACGACGCCTTGGAGTTCGGGACGGATGCGGCCGTCGGATCCGGCGAAGACGTCGCACAGACTGCGGTCGCGAGCGCAGTTGGGGCACATCCCTCGGTGGAAGAGGCGGGCGACGGTCCCGCAGCGCTCGCAGGGTTTCTTGGCGCCGGGGTGCTTGCTCCAGCAGGTCTGGCACAGGCGTCGCCCACCGGGAACGAGCGCGGAGATGCGGTAGGTCTTGCCGCAGCCGTCGCACGGTGACGGTGGCGTGCCGCATGTGGCGCAGAGAGGTTCACCCTCCGCTGTGCGGTTGTTGACCCGGCGCATCTGCCCGCAGCCCACGCATACCGCCTGGTGCCGGGCCTTTGCCGTGCACGGCTGGCATCGTGGCGCCGGCGTCGAGGCGAACCAGCACGGCCGCCATGCTCCGCAGGTCGCGCACAGGGCGTAGGGGTTGGAGCAGCACGCCGGGCACAGCCCGCCACCGTCTTCGGTACGCCTTCGGCGCAGGCGCGTCTGTCCGCAGCCGTCGCACCGACGGTGATTCAACGGGTCCTTCTGTCGGCAGGAGCCGCACACCGCCCGGCCCTCACCGTCGTGACCGCTCACCGGCCGGTTGCGGTCGCATCGTGCGCATCGGGCCGTCCGGTTCTTCGCCCAACAGTGCGAGCAGCAGCGCACGCCATCGCGCATGCTGACCAGGTTGGTGCTGGCGGTGCACCACGGACACAGCGGCACCACGACACTCCGCGCACCGTGATCCACCAGGATCTTCGCCAGTGCGGAGACTGCCTGCGGGCCATGTGCGCCCGCGCCCGTCAAGAGGTCAGGGCGGTCCGACAGCGCCCACCACAAGCGCAGTTGCCCGGCGCGGCTGCGCTCCGCCTGCCTGACCGCGCCCGCCAGCACGTCCGGCTCGAGCCCCGTGGACGCAGCGAGCAGCTGCGCGATCTCGTGTGCCGGATCGATTCCCTGGTCGGGCAGGTGCTTGCGGCAGCGCGGTCGCCCCTGCCGGTCCCGGCCGCAGAAGTCGCGTCGGCCGCACTCGACGCAGCGGCGGTCCTCGGTTCGGGACCGGTTGTAGCACGTGCCGCAGATGCGGCCCTGCGGTGAGGTCGCGGTGAGGGGCCGCTGGCGGTCGCACGCGGCGCACCTCGGGAGCACCAGCCCCGAGGCCCCGCCCTCGACCAGGTCGCGGATCAGCCGCTCCACCAGTCGCGGCACCTGCGGCAGGCCCGAGGTCAACAGGGACGGATCGCACTCCAGTATCCGGGCGAGTTCGCGCCGCTGTGGACGTTGCCGGAACACCCGCTCCACCGCATTGGTCACCACGCTCGGCCCGCAGGATGGATCGACCGCGGCGACCACGTCGGCCACGACCGCCTCGGGCTCGGTCTGCCACCGCGGCAGCTCCATCTCGGCCATCTACTTCGCAGGCCCGTCCTCGGGCGATGGGAGAATCCGGGCCCGGCGGGGGCGGAACTCCCCTACCCCCGCGCCGCCGGACCGGCCCGAACTGTTCTCGCCGGCCGCCCGGCGGGCGGCCGGGGCCGGCGCCGCCCCCCGGTCGATCAGGTCATCCAACCCGCACCCCAGAAATGGCAAAACGGCCAAAACCACCGCCACGGTAAGCAGCGCGGGCCGCGCGGTGTCCACCC
>NZ_JBHXNW010000010.1:62123-85415 GCF_042717365.1 Streptomyces sp. NPDC058534 | reverse complement strand
TGGGGTGGGGCGGGGGGGGGGCCCCCCCAGCCCCCCCCGGCCCGGGCGCGCCGGGCCGGCCCGCGGGGACGCCGCGGGGCTGGGCGGGCCCCCGCGGCGCCTGCGCAGCCACCGGTTCGATCAGCTCTTCCATCCGGCACCCCAGAATGTCCATCACGGCCATCAGCACCGCCAGGTTCAGCCGCTCGGGCCGCTCTGTGACCAGCCGGTAGACCTGCGACGGCGACAGGTCGATTCCTCGCTCAGCCAGCAGTGGGCGCAGGTCGGTGGTGGCGAACATGCCCCGCATGGCCATCACCTCCCGTAGGTGCCAGCGGTAGTCCAACTTCCGCACGTGTCCCCTCTCCCCTGCCGTCGGCTAGCGCACCGGGCTCAGGGCCCGGTCCAGCATTCTCCGCATCATCGCGTTCATGAAGTCCCCGCTCACGCCCGTGTACAGCGCCGTCGTCGAGGCATAGCGATGACCGACCTGCCGCTGCACGAACGCCGGGTCGGCACCGTCCTCGATCTGGTGCGTGACGTGGCTGTGCCGCAGGCAGTGCGGCACCAGATCCCCATCCAGGCCCAGCGCATCCCGATAGGAGGCAAACCGATCCTCGATCTCCCTCGGCTGCAACCGACCACCCCGCTCCGTCAGCCACAGCGCCGCATGATCCGCCGACTTCGCGTACCGCGGCCGGACGTTAGCCACGTAGTCGGCCAACGCCTCCACCGCCCAGGGCATCACCGACAAGGTCGTGCGCCGCCGCCACGGCGATCCCTTCGTGCGCTTGCCGTATCTCACGTGCAGGGCACCGAACTCCCCCAGTTCCGGCGCTGCGGCGTTGCGGTGAAAGTCGACCGTGTCCAGGCGCGACGTCTCCGTGCATCGGCTGCCCCAGCCGTACATGACCTTGAAGACCGTGGCGTCCCGGTACGCCGCCAACGCACCCTTCCGACCCAGCCGCACCGCACGCTCGACCTGGTCGTCGGCGTAGTCGAAGAACGTCTGCAGCTCGGCTCGCGTCATCGGCCGACGGCCCGGCCGGCCTTCGCACTCGACCAGATGGGCCACGGTGTTCCACGCGTGGCAGATCTGAACCGGGTGGGTTCCGAAGCGCTCCTCGCACTCGGCGGGCCATTGGTAGTGCGGCGAGGTGACGTAGTCGCAGAACAGCCGGATCGCACCCTGGTAGCTCCGGATTGTCGACTCTGCCCGGCGCAAGACACCGATGAGGTGCGTCATCCAGTCGTCGAGGTCCGACGCGGTCCACTGCCACGGATAGGCGTTTGCGAACTCCGAGAAGCGCGCCACCACCCGGCGCCGGTCACCGATCGTTTTCGGCTGCAGACGCCGCCCACCGCGCTGCTGACGCGTCCACCCTTCCAGCATCGCCTCGAAGACAGCGTCCTCGGGCCGCAGCAGGGACACACCCTGAAGCAATACCAGCCGTGCGGAAGCTTCCCCCGGCCCGCCGCCCGCCACCATCAACCACCTCCGTCCGCCGCGTGAATCGTGCATCCGATGCACGACGGTTCGCAACGACGCAGGCCACCACCCCACACCCCAACAGAGAGGCTCTCGATTTGAAGTCGCAGAACAACCGCACGACCTCGAACGCAACGCCCGTTAAACGGAATTGCCCGGGAGTCCGTACGACCTAGAAGATTGTCCACAGCTGTGGACACGAAGTGACGCACAACCTGTCCGACCGGGCCGCTGACCGGCGCGCCGGATTCGCTCGCTGGCTCGAAGGCCGCGACTGCACCGACTGCTGGAAGGCCGCCCGCGACTCCGACACGGAATCCAAGGAAGCCTGGCTCGCCGCCAAGCGGGCCGAGGAGCAGCAGGCCGCCCGCGAGTGGGCCGAGCAGTTCGACATGCCACCGCTCGAAGGGCCCGAGCGGGCCCTCGACTGGGGCGAGCGCTCCCGTCACCAGCTCGTCACCGCCGCCTACAGCGTGCTGGTGAGCGAGGGAACCTGGGACGAGGCCGACTGGGCCGTCCTGGAAGACAAGATCCGCACCGTCGACCGCGCCGGATGGTGGATCGACCAGCGGGACGCTGAGGGCGCTGACCTGCCCGAACTCCTGGACGCCGCCGCGTCCGACGACATCGGGACGGAGAACCCGTTCCGGTAGGACGCGGGACTTTATACCCGCCGATCCCCGGTTACCGAAACCGGGGATCGTCCGGATCCTTGTTCCTCCCACCGCCTCCCCGCGCACCTCGTGGAAGGAACCCTGCTGTGCCCGCACCCCGCCATCCGCATGCCCCCGGTGACATCGTCACCCCCGACCGCGACATCACCCACGCCCACTTCCGGCCCGGTGACCAGGTCGTCATCCTCAAGGGCACCTCCGGCAGCGAACTGTGGGGCGACGCCTACAAGGTGGTCACCCCCTCCTGGCACACCCCGACCGACGAGGACGGCTGGCGCCTGTACGACCCGGCCGGCGGCGAACGCTCGTACATCACCGCGCATCCGCGCTACCTGGTCCACCTCTCCAGCCGTTGCCCGGACTGCCTCATCTACCAGCAGGCGCTGCGCACGTACCTGGTGCCGCGCCTGGCCGACGCCGAGGAGGACGTCGACTGCGGCTGGTACTCGCTCACCCACCTCAACCAGGTGGTGCACGTCGCCGACGCGCGGGGCGGCCAGTGATCGACGCACTCGACTCGGAGCGCGCCGAGGCCCTGGCCCGAGCGGCATCGGCTGCCGTCGAGGAGATCGCCGGCAGCGAGTGGCCGACGCTGTTGGCCGGGGCCCTGCGCGAGACGGAGGCGACCTGGCAGGAGTCGGCGGAGGTGTGCGCCGACATCGCCTGGCGGGCCCGCGCCGCCGGCAACAGCGCGCTGCTGCTGCTCACCCCCGAGCATGTCACCGACCCCAGTCCCGGCCCCGTGATCTGGCGGACGTACCGGCACCTCTACCTCAGCACGCTGCGCTACGACTTCCGCTGCCGCGACATCGAGTCGCTCATGAACAAAGTGCCGGTGAACGTGCTGGACGAGGACCCGTACAGCGAAGCCCTGTACGCCTTCGCACGGTTGGGACAGTCACGCTCCGACGGCCTCGCCGTCATACACCGGGTCCTGGTCGCCGCACCCGGCCACCCCAAGACGCTGCACGTCCTGCTGCACGGCGTGTGGCTGGGCACCTTCCTTCCCGGCCGAGCGCCCATGCTGCTGGCCCTGGTGGGCCTGCTCCCCGAGGGCGGGCTGAACGATCCCATCGCTCTGTTCCGCATGGCCTCGGCCCGGCGCAGCCTGGGCCACTACCCCGAAGCCCTCACCGCCATCGGCCATGCCCTGGAGCTGCTGCCGCCCGGCGATCCGGCCGTGCACGCCGACCTGGTCCGTGAACACGCGCTCATCACCACCGCCTACGACCTCACGCAACACGCCCGCGGAACCCGGAACACCACCCCATCATGATCATTCGCATTCACCAGCGCGGCAACGATCCCAACGACGCCCTCGCCGAGGCCCTGGGCCGGCCCGTCAGCCGACAGGAGGGGTTGACCGACCACACGGTGGTCGCTCACTGGCCGGGGCTGGACGCCTACTTCCTCGACGACGAGGAACGCATCTGGGCTTCTGCCGAGTGGGCCCAGCATCTGAACCATCCGTCCTGGCAGCATCGCCAGGCGGCCAGCCCACAGGGCGACCGCCGCGCCATCTGGCATGCGTCCGCGCGCCTGCACCCGGACGACCGCGACCTCACCCGCCCGGAGTGGTCCGAGATCGCCCACCGGATCGCCCGCGCCGCGGACGTCCAGCGCCCCGGAGACGAACGCGGCTGCCGCTGGATCGCCGTCCAGGCGCAGCCCGGCCGCATCGATCTGCTCGCCAACCTCATCCGAGGCGACGGCACATGGACGGCGCACCGGTCGAACCCAACGCGTCTGGCCGCCGAGAGCCGGCGCCTGGAGGCCGAGCTGGGGCTGATCTCACCATCGGCCGGCGGCCCGGATACGCAGCAGGACGCCCGGTTCGCCCAACGCGCCCGGCCGCCATGGGCCGCCCCCGACGCCACCGCGCAACTCGCAGGGCTGCTGCGGCAGCTCGCCGACGAGGATGCCGGTCCGCTGTCCACCGTGCGCGGCCTCGTCGAGCACGCGGCTCACCGTCTCGACCGCCTCCCCGGTGCCCACGGCCCCGACCGCGCACACCAGCTGGAACTGATCGCCCGCCGCCTGCACGGCATCCAGCAGGACCTCGGCTCCCTGGCCAGCACACTGCCGACAGGCGGCCAGACATCACCGCCCCGACCAACCGCCGTATCTGCAATGCCGGTTGGACAGCCCGTCTCGCCGGGAGCTGCCCGGCCCGCCCGCTGACCTCCAGAAAGCCTCCTCTTCTTGGCCCTAGCCGATCGTTACCTGACCCTGGGGCGCGATGTGCACTCCGGGGAAGTCCTCGCCCGCGGCGGCGATCCCGAAGCCCACAGCATCCTTGAGCGCACCGGGTTCGTCCCCGTCGTCCGCTTGCACGAGACCTATCACCGCCTGCCCGTCGGCCTCGACGAAGCCGAGGAGAAACGTCTCGCCACCCGCGCCGTCGCCCGGCTGCGTGCCGTCAAATACGACGTGGAAGCCGACGAAGCCTTCGACACCGAGCTGCGCGAGCCGCACTCCCTCCCGCTTGGCTCCCAGGTCGCGCACCTCGCCGAGCGGATCCGTGAAGCCAGCACCAGCGACGAGGTCGCCGACGTCCTGACCGAACTGACGGCCTCCCACGACGGCGTCCTCATCGCCCTCGGCGAGGTCTTCGCGGCCACCGCCGCCTTCTATCAGGACCTCGGGCAACCGGCAGATCCGCACACTGCGAAGCGGTTGCAGTACCTGGCCAAGCACCGGCTCGGCGTCATGTGGTCCGACCTCGCGCACATGCGCAACGACCTCGTCGACCGGCACCAGGACCATCCCCAGCGCCGCGCGTGCACCGCCGAGGTCGGACCGGAGGAACGCGAAGCCTCCGCGGTCTGCGCCTGCCCGCCGCCACCCCCGCGTCTGGCCACCAGCCCCGTCGCCGCGCCCGCCGCCCCCTCACCGGCACGCCCGCGGCGCTGACCCGTCCCCCTTCCCTTCCGAGGAGCCCATGCACGGCCCCATCCCCGACACCAGCCTCGGCTCGTTCGCTGCCGTCCTCGCCGGCGAACTGCCCGGCGCCTGGACCAGCACGTACCACCCCGACCGTGGCGGCGACAACGACCACAGCGACCTCACCGATGCCGTGTGGGACATGAACGCCGTCGCCGACGCGATGGCCAAGCACACAGTGGACCACTGCGCTGTGCTGCAGCGCCACGACGGCACCCGTCTGTTCGTCGCCGACCCGCTGGGCCACGGCGAGGGATACCTCATCGCCGCCATGGCCCCGTCCAACCAACCGGCTGAGGCATTCCGTGGCGTACGCGAGCCCGACGGAATCGCAGTCGACGCCGACCCGTTCAGCGCGGCCGAGAACGTCACCTTCGACCTCCTTCCCCGCTACTACGTCGCGGCCCACCAGGTCTTCAGGAACGCCGAGCAGCTCACGCGGGCAGCCTCCGCTCCAGAACGCCTGGTCATGACCTGGTCGGACGGTGCACTCGTGGTCGACAAGCCCGACCGAGCCGACGTCACCCACGTACTCACCGACCACGGCTTCGTCCTCGACACGGCGCGAGCCGTCCTCGTCCTGTCGGGCGACGACACCGCCCGCCAGGCCGCCTCCGTACGAGCCAGCGGAGAGCGTCTGTCCGAGCTGGGCATCGACACCGTGCTGCGTCATCCGCAGACGCGGCCCGCCCTGGGCACCGCCCCCGTCGCTCCGCCGAGCGCGTCCATCGCCACCCCGCACCGGGGCCGATGACGCCCCGCAGCGAGGATGAGCCGGTCTTCTTCGATCTCAACTACGTCACCATCACCCGTGATCAGCGCACCGAGCTGGTCCTCGCCATCGGCGGCGACCCCCGTGCGGCGGGCATCCTGCAGACCGCCGGCGGCTTCCACTCCGCCCCCGGTGCCGCTCGCGACTACCACCGACTGCCGCACCACCTGCCCGTCGAGGAGCAGCGGCACGGAGCCACCGCCGCCGCCCACGCCCTGCTCCTCGCCGGTTACAGCGTCCATCTCGACCCCGCTCTGAACACCCTGGCCACCCCGGACGGCGACCGGCAGGCGGCCCACCGCTACCTCGCCGGGCTCGAGACGCGCGCCCGCGCCGCCGAGACCGACCGCGACGTTGCCGGCCTCCTGTCGGAGATCGCCGCACCGGAGGAAGGGCTACTGCCGCACCTGGTGCAGTCCTTGATCACCACGTGGGCGACCTGGGGTGAGCGGCGCCGCGACGCCGGGCTCGATGAAGAACCGGCGGACCAGCTGATGGAGACCACCAGCAGCCTGTCCAACCACGCACGACGCATCACGCTGATCCGCGACCAGGCCGCCCGCCGCACCCCGCCGGCCGCCGCTGCCCCCGGCCCGGCCGCCGCACCGCCCACCAGCTCGTCCGCGCCGTCTGCGCGACGGCGATAGCCCCGAACCGCACAGGAGTAACCGCACGTGGGCAACCGTGCCGACGACGAAGGCACCGACGTCACGATCTACCGCAAGCCCCTCACCGAAACCGTGCACGCCGACACCCCGACCGGCGCGCCCGAGCCGCTGCTCGCCCTCCTCGACAACCTCGGCTTCGAGCGCCGGACCCTGCCCACCCTCGGGCCGATCTACGTCTGGCACGAAGCACCCGCCCACCTCGACCAGGACGCGAAGAAGCAGCTCGCCACCCATGCGGTGCCCTGGCTGCACAAGGCCGGATACGTGGTCAACATCTCCGATGACGTCTGGGACGCCGCCGCCTACACCGACGCCGCAACGGCCGTGCGCGACCACTGGGCCCCGGCACCGCCACGCGCCGCAGCCGCAGTGCCCGCCACGGGCCGTCCGGCAGGGGCCCACCGCCGGTGAGCCTCGCCGATGACTACGACGTCGACGTCACCTTCTACCACCGCGACGGAACGATCTACGTCGACACCCGCGCCAGTGCCCCCAAGGGTCTCCTGGCCCTGCTCGACGACCTCGGTCTCGACCGGCACGGTGCAGCGGACGACGTCTGGCATCAAGTCCCCCACGAGATGGACGAGATCGCCATGAAGACCCTTGCGGACCGGGCCGCGCCTCTGCTGGCCAGTGCCGGATTCCGGGTCGACATCGACGCGGGCCTCTTCGGCGGCAGCGCCTACCGCGCCGCACTCGCCGACCAGGCAGCACGCCGACCACCACCACCGCCCGCCACGCAAGCACGCCGTGCGCGCTGACCGCCCGACCGTCGCCGGCCCCGGCCCTCCGGGGCGGCCCCACCCTCCCCAGGAGTCCGCCGTCACTCACGAGCCCGACGCACGCCCCCGCCCATCACGGCCAGCCGCAAACCCCGCCTGGTCACCGCCCTGTTCCGCCGCTACCTGCGCGCCGTCACCGTCGGCAGCCGGGAGCGCACCATCCCGCTGGCGGGCGGACGCCCCGAGGCAGCCCTCGACGAGGCCCGCCGCCGCGACACCTTCCTCCTCATCGACAGCTACCGCATCCGCCACCACGACTAGCACCTCGAACCGGCCTGTTCAGGAGGCCCATGACCGACTCGAACCTCCCTTCCGTACAGCTCGCTCACGCCATCACCTCCCAGATCGAACAGCTCCGCCAGCATCTCGCCCAGGCCCCGCCGCACGAGGCCGCCCAGATCCTCGCCACCGTCCTGGACTACGACACCGGTCTCCTGGGCGAGGTCACTGACCTCGTCTCCACCGGCTCGCGCTTCGCGAAGGTCCACTCCGAGCGCGGCGTCCTGCCGCCCGAGGTCTGGCTGGCGCTGGGCCGCGCCGCCAACGAACTCAACGACGTGGGTGCCGACCTCCACGAGCACACCGGCACCATCAAGCAGGTCGCCGCACCCACCCCGCCGGCCAGCAGACCGGCCACCATGCCGGTCGCCTCCGCGATGGTCATCCGGCGGCGCCGGTGAAGAAGAACAAGCAGGGGTCCGGCTGGGGCCCCACCGGTCAACAGGCCCAGCAGCACTACCTCGTCGAGCCCCGCCACCTCGCCGGCGGCGGCGACCTGCGCCACGTCACCGAGTACCTGCGCGCCTCGGGCTGGAAGGACAAGTCCAAGACCGGCGGTCCCGTCGTCTTCGACAGCCCCGACAAGTCCGTGCGCATCGGGTACGACCCGTTCACCCAGCCCGGCGGCTGGACCATCAGCGGAAAGCAGTCCAAGACCCAGGAGGCATGGCACGCCACGCTCGGCCGGCAGGTCCCCGTCGAGATCGTGGCCGGCCTCACCGACACACTGACCCGCCCGCGCTCCGCACACGCCCCCAACGTGTGGGCACCACTGGAGGCGCAGGGCTGGGAGACCGAGCGCGGACAGCACTTCACCGCCCGCAGCCCAGACGGCGACGCCGTCGTCCGCTTCCACCAGGGCGCTCCCGGACAGGCGCACTGGTGGGCCGGCGCTCGCAACGAACACGGCACGGTATGGGAGGCGACGTTCACGCCGACCACGCCCATGCACCTGGTGCAGGCATTCAGCACCGCGCTCGCCGACCCGCAGCCGGTGATGCGGCCTCTCGGCCACGTCCCGCCCTCCCAGAGAATCCGTACGACCTCGGTGTCTGTGCTGCCCTCGCAGCTCAGTGCATGGCAGCAGGCCCGGATCACCGCGGCCCGCGCCGCCACCTGGACCAGCAACACCTTCGCCAGCAACAGGGCGCGCCCTCAAGGTCCCGGGGCCCGCCCGTACGCCAAGGCCGGGCGGATGCGGTGAGCCATGAACGCTTCTACTCCCGCGTCAACGGGCCCACCCTGCACCGCGTCAACGCGGTCCGCTGGCTGGACGAGGTGTCGCCGCGGCACCTGGCCGGCGGGGGCGACCCCCGGCAGGTGACCGAGCACCTGCTCGTGTCCGGCTGGAGCAACCACTCGGTCCCGGGCTATCCGCATGTCCTGCTGGAAAGCCCCGACCACCGGTGGCACCTCACCCCCACCGGCACGGACGCACCCGCCCCAGCACGCCCCGGGCCGGCCCGCCACAAGCGGCACCGCTGACGCGGCGCCCGTACTCGCCGTCCGTACGCCCAAGCCGGAGCGCGCGTCTACCGCTGAACGTCTCACGTCAGCCCGTCGCCCAATCGAAAGTGCATCACCTTGACGCAGTCCCAAGACCTCACGCCCGGTGGCGTTGAGTCCCTCACCACCGAACTCCTGCGCCTCGGCCGCCAGATCGACAGATCCGAACGCCCCGAGGATCTTGCCAACATCCTCACGCCGATCGTCGACCGGAGTCACGGTGCACTCCACCTCATCGCCCAGATATTCGACGTGATCGCGACCACCTGTGCCGACTTCGCTCTCCAAGACTCCTACGCCAACGAACTGCAAGACCTCTGCTGCGACGCGTACAGCAAGCTGACCGACCTCAGAGATCGCTTCAACGGACTCGACGAACAGTTCCGCACCTTCTCCCCGGACGTCACACGCATACCCAGGGGACAGCGCCCAGTCCGGCCATGGTGAGCGCGGCCCCGTCACTTCCATCCAAAGGACATTGATGCCCACCCCCTTCGCCCCCAGCGCCGACGACGTCACGCAGGCGACCGCCACGCTGGCCCAGGTCCAGAACTACCTGCACACCAATCCGTCCGTAGCCGACGTGCTGCCGCTGCTCGCCGAACTTTTCGACGAGGACACCGGCGTCCCCATCCTGCTCGGCGACATCCTGCGCAACGCCGCACGCCTCATCGCCCAGGAGGCGAAGGCGGAGAGCGGCGAGACCCACCTGATCGTTGCCGGGCTCCGGGAAGCCGCCCAGGACGCCACCGACTGGCACGTCCTGCACTGGGACGTACAGCGCCTGAACGCTCACGCTGGTGAGTCCGCCGGCCCGTCGGCGTCGTGACACGTCCCTATATCGCCAGCGCGGCCGACGATCCCTGGTCGCGGATCTGGTGGGACACCACGCCCCGCCACCTCGCCGGTCCCGGTGACCCGCGCCATATCACCCAGGCGCTGCGGGCCGGCGGGTGGAAGAACTTCGGCGACCCGGACTTTCTCCACGTGGTTCTGGCCAGCCCCGACCACCAGCACACGCTCGTCTTGGAGCCCACCCCGGACGCGTACGGCTCTTGGTGGCGGCTCTCGTCGCAGCGCTGGCATGCATCCTTCGGCGGCAACACGCCCGCCGAGATCATCGCCGGATTCACCGACGGACTCCTGCAGACAGCACCCGAGACCGAACCGGACATCTGGCCGACGCTGCAAGCAGCGGGCTGGTCCTACGAGCGCGACCAACGGGGCAATGAGCGCGCACACCATCCGGACGGCATCACCACCATGGAGCGATCAGCGACGCTGACCAGCGACTACTTCAGCTGGAAGACCGAAGTCGCACTGCCCACCGGGCTCGGCGGCCACCACCGGCTGTGGCACGGATACTTCGACGACCGCACCCCGCGCCACCTGCTCGCCGGCTTCGCGACCGCTCTCGTCGACCCCGCGCCCGTCTCACGTGGCCACTACGACGTCCCGCACTCCCACCTGGTCACGCAGGTGGAACGCGGCGCCCAGGGCGAACAGCTGGCCGCCGCCCACGAAGCACGGCTGAAGGCCAGCAGGGCTACCGCCCGCAAGGCCCGCCGCAGCGCCGCGCCGACCGCCCGCCCTGCCTCGGCGCCCGACGCAGAGGCGACCAGATCTGCGGCCCGGAGCCGCTGACCGTGTGGAGCGGTCCCGGCCGCTCCACACCCCCGTCCCTCATGCCTACCTGATCCGAGAGTTTCCTTGACCTTCTCCCTCGAACCGGCGAGCCCGGCGCACCGGCTCTATCTGAACCAGCTCGCCTATTACCTGCGGCACAGCCGGCAGATCCTCGCCGCCTGGGACCACTACTCCCAGCGGCACTCCGATCCCCAGACGTTCCAGCCTCACGACGAGGACGCGTACGGACTGCGGCAGCAGAAACGTGACGCCGACACCCTGTCCGCATTCGGCCGTGTCTACTACCACGCCGACGAACTCGTACACGTCGCCGAACGCCAGCTCGCCCAGCTGGCGCCCACCGCCCGGACCCGGCGCTACGCCTGGCAGGTCCGAGAACTACGGGATGCCACACAGGGCATCTACGCCGTCCGCAACGACTGGCTCGCGGTAGAGGCCGCGCTCCCCGAGAGCGCTCGGCCCGGCACGGCGGCGTACGAGGAACCGCTCGCCGAGAGCTACGCAGAAGCCTGGCCCTACCTCGACCAGTGGGCCATCCACGGCCAGGCGCTCTTCGCCGTCAACGCGCTGGCGCAGCGGCACTCCACCCCAACCGCACTGGCCCTGCCCGCGACGGCGCCCGCGCACCAGGCCGCCGCCGCGCCGTCCACGGCCCGGCGGTGACGGGCGTGGGCGACACCGTCGAGCAGGCGTTCATCGCCCCGCGCTACCTCGCGGGGATCGGCGATCCCGGCTGGATCACCCAGCCGCTGCACCGGGTCTCCGGTTGGAGCTACGGGCATGACCCGCTGATACCGCGCGTCCTGCTCACCAGCCCGGACCAGCTCACGCAACTGCGTCTGGCTCCCGGCGATCCGGATGATCCGGACTGGTGGACCATCCGGCAGGCGCGTACCGCGGATCACCCCGCCTGGGCGGTCACCTTCCAGAGCCGCACCCCCGTCGAGATCATCGCCGCCTTCACCGACGCGCTGACCGACCCGTCCGGGCCGCCCGCAGGTTCGTCCGACCCCTTTGCCGCGTTGCAGAAGGCAGGGTGGGAGACGCCCCGGCACTTCGGCGGTCTGGCAGCCCCCGACGGCATCACGCGCGTCGAGCGGCTCGGAAATCCCGGCAGCGACCTGTGGCACATCGAGACGGCCGTCATCCGGGACCCGACAATCTGGCGGGCCGTGTTCACCGGGACCACGCCGCTGCACCTGATCACCGCTGTGACAAAGGCGCTCGGCGACCCCGCGCCCGCCATGCGTGACCCTCACCGTATCCCGGGCTGGGCCCGCGACCGCATGAGCGTGGACACCCGTCACGTCGCCGCGACCGACGTCGCCTTCGCCCTGGAGCGACGCATCAGCGCCCTCGCCGAGCGGCACCACCGCGCGACCGGCGTTGCACCCGCGCCGCCCGGACCGGCGCGAGGCCACACGCGCTGACCAGTCCGCCGCGACCGGCCCCCTTCCTTCCCCGTACCTGGAACAGCCCTTGCCCCAGCCCAACTCCACGTCCACCGACGGCTACGACATAGCCTTCAAGGTCCTCCTCGGCGCCATCGCCGTCGCCGTGCCCCTGTCCAACCTCGCCTGGCTCGGCGGCAATCTCACCGCCTGGGCCACCACCTCCCACGCCGCCCGCTACCAGCCCGTTCAGGCCCTCCTGCACCCCGACCAGCTATGGCCGGACCTGAGCGACACGTCCCTGCTGATCGGCACACGCATCCTGCCCGTCGCCGTACTCGTCGCGCTCGGCATCACCGCCGCGGTGCTCTACCAGCGGCACCGCGGCGGCAGCGGACGCAAGAAGCGCGTCGCCGGCATGGCCAAGCAGCGGGACATCGAGCCGCTGATGGCCAAGGCCATCACCGACAAGGCGCGCTCGCTGCGCCCGAGCCTGAAAGACGCCAAGCACATCGCAGCCGCCGACACCGGCATTCTCCTCGGCAATCTTCAGGGCACTAAGCACGAGGTGCGCATGGGGTACGAGGACGTCGCTGTCGCGATCATGGCGCCCCGATCCGGCAAGACGACCAGCTTGGCGATCCCCTCGATCCTCAATGCGCCCGGCCCGGTCCTGCTCACCTCCAACAAGGCCGCGGGCGACGCCTACACCGCAACCCTCGATGCGCGGGCAGCCGTCGGCCGGACCTGGTCGATGGACCCGCAGCAGATCGCCCACGCCGAACGGGCCATGTGGTGGAACCCTCTGGCCGACGCCAAGACCCTCGACGGCGCGGGAAGGTTGGCCGGGCACTTCCTCGCCGCGAGCGTGGACGCCTCCCAGCAGGGCGACTTCTGGTCCAAGGCCGGCAGTAACATCCTGAGCCAGCTCTTCCTGGCCGCCGCGCTCGACGAGCGGCCGATCACCGACGTCATGGCCTGGCTCGCCTTCCCCGCCGACCGCACCCCGCTCGACATACTGCGCGACCACAAGTTCGCCGCGGTCGCCGCCCAGCTCAAGGGCACCGTGGAAGGCCCGCCGGAAACTCGCGACGGCATCTACGAGACCGCCCGGCAGTATGCCGCCGCCCTGCTGAACTCGCAGATCGCCGCCTGGGTGACCCCCCAGAAGGACGTGCCGGAGTTCACGCCGAGGACGTTCGTCACCTCGACCGACACCCTCTACCTGCTGTCGAAGGACGGCGGCGGTGGAGCCTCCGCCCTGATCGCCGCGTGCGCGGACAGCGTGATGCGATCCGCGACCGCGCAGGCCGAACGTGCCGGCGGACGCCTCGATCCGCCGATGCTCGCGATCCTCGACGAGGCCGCCAACGTCTGCAAAATCTCGGACCTGCCTGACCTGTACAGCCACCTCGGCTCACGCGGCATCATCCCCATCACCATCCTGCAGTCCTACCGGCAGGGACAGAAAGTGTGGGGGGACGCGGGCATGGACGCCATGTGGTCCGCCTCCACCATCAAGGTCATCGGCTCCGGCATCGACGACCCGGACTTCGCCGACAAGCTCTCCCGCCTGATCGGCGACCACGACGTCGAGACGACCTCCACCTCGACCTCGGAGTCGGGCAAGTCCACCTCCGTGTCCATGCGACAGGAACGCATCCTGGCCGCCGACGCCATCCGCGCGCTGCCCAAGGGCACCGCACTCGCGTTCGCCACCGGCATGCGCGCGGCCATGCTCGACCTGCGCCCCTGGTATCTCGAGCCCGGCGCCGACGAACTCTCCGCCGCTTCCGCCCTCGCCTCCAAGGGCATCACTGCCCGCGCCATCGCCAAGGCAGCCCCGAAGCAGAGCGACTTCGGCCCTGCCGCCTAAGGACTCCCGAGGCCGACAGCCCTACCCCACCCGACGGGAGGCACGTCCCATCCGCCCCTGCCCACGTGCGCGGTGTCGCTCATGACCGAGCCGCCCGCCGAATCCCTGCTCTTCGACGTGCCGCCGCCACTCACGCCCGTCGAACGGCTCCTCCACCTGGCCGACCAGTACACCCAGCACAACGACGCGCTCGACCTCCTCCTCTACGCCACAGCCCCTCCCGCACCAGAAGCCCACGCTGCATCCGCGCAGCGTCTGGCCGCCGACACCCAGTCCGCCATCAAGGCGATCTGCGGCGAACGGCTCTATGAGAGCGTCGAGTTGACCGAGTCGGTTTCGCGGCTGAGGCAGCTCGCCTTCCTTGCCGACGCCTCGGTGGACCTCAACGTCGCAACCGCTCGCGAGCTGACCGCGCTGGCCCCGGAAGCCGCTGTCGGCTGCGCCGTGACGCTGGCCGGCGAGACCCGTCGTCGCCGATGGGCCACCGCACCGGCCCCCGACGACCGGCTGAACGCCATGCACCGCACGGCCCTGGCCGAGATCGCCTGCGGACACGTCGTGGCCAGCAGCTCTCTGGGCCGCGAATTCACACGCTCCCGCGAGCCCAAGGTGCTGATGAGCACCCTGCGCGCTCTGGAGACCAAGGGCCTGGCCGAGAGAACCGCCCGCTCGGCGCCCGCCGCCTACGTCGCAGGCCCGCCCCTGGACCGCGTACGCCTCACTGCGTCCGGCATCACCGCGCTGGCCTCGGTCATCGACGCGCGTTCCGCCGGGCCGCGCACCGCGCCCGGAACCACGCCCCGCCCCCTGCCCGCCGCCGCGCAGGCCACCACCCGAAGCCGCTGAAACAGCACAGGAGCCCTCCCATCCCCACGCCCTCACTCGACCTGCACGAACAAGTCCGCCAGCTCCGGCAGTTGGCATACGACTTCGACGCCCTCAAGTCGCGCGTACGCGACATCTCCTACACGCCCGGCACGGACGCGCTGCGCCACGTCAGCCCCCTGCTCCTCCAAGCACAGGACCTCACGGCATCCGCCCTGGTGCGGCTGACCGCGCTCGACAACAGCACGTACACGAACATCGCCGGCAGCCGGGCCAGCCTGGAACTGCTGGCCTCGGTCGTGTCCTCGTCATCGCTCGCCGGCACCGACCTGGCCCACCCTGTGCGCGATCGGCTGCCACTACCTCGCCCACGGCATCACCGAAGACCTGACCAGCGCACAGGAACACAAACCGGCGGCCGTACAGCAGACGCCGGGCCCCGCGCTGACGCCGGCCCAGTACGACGCCCTCACCGCCCTGAACGGCGGAGGCCGTCTGTACGAGAGCACCACCCGCGGACTGGGCGTGACCCGGGTCGCGACCGACGACGGCACGCGTGTCTCCATCGCCACCTTCCGAGCCCTGGCCAAACGCGGCCTCGTCACCCGCGACACCAGCACGTCTCTGGTCATCGGCCAGAAGATCACCGTGACCGAGCAGGGGCAGCAAGCCCTGGCCCGGCCGCGCCCCCACGCCGCACTGCGTACCGCAGTTGCCGCCCCACCCAAGGCCGCGGTCGCGCAGGGAGCCCACCAATGACCGCCTACGCGCCCGACGACCGGCTCGTGGACGAACGCGTGCGCCTGAGCCCTGCCGGGCGCCGTGGCCTCTCGGCCTCCTTCGCCTACCCCCGCCCCGCCGCTCTGGCCGCCACGCGCCCCACGGCACTCCGGCCGAGTAGCACCCCGACGCCGGTCCGCAGCCGATGACCCGGCCAACGACCACCCCGCGCCTGGAGGGATCGACGCCCGCAGCAGCCAGCGCTCCCGTACGGTCCCCGGACACACGGCTGGGCCGCTACGACTGGGAGAAGGCCCGAGGGCCCATCACTGCATTTGGCGAAGCCAAGTCGCTCGGAGCGTGGGCCGAGGATCCGCGCTGCCAAGTGAAGAAGGAAGCACTGCGGACACGGCTCGCCCTGGGCTGGGATCCCGAAGAAGCCGTCACCCAGCCCAAGCACGAGCAGGTAACCCTCCAGTTCACCTATGGCGAGCGGACGTTGACCCTTCGCGGCTGGGCAGAGCAGTCGGGAATCAAATACCACACGCTCTACGGTCGCATCCGCACCCAGGGTCTATCTCTCGAAGAAGCCCTGGACAAGGGACCCGACGGGGAACACTTCACGCTGCCCGTCACCGCCTTCGGCGAGACGAAACCCCTCTATCGATGGGGAGTGGATCCGCGAGCGAACGCCTCCACCAGCACCATCCGGAAACGGATCAAGGCGGGCTGGCATCCACAGATCGCCATCACCGAGGAACCCGAGAACCGGTCCACCCTCGGCACCGGACAGCCCTACAGCGCGTGGGGCCAACGGATGAGTCTGCCCGACTGGGGTCGCCTGTCCGGCATCCCCGAGGAAATCATCCGCGGCCGGATGCACAAACACGAACTCACCCTTGAAGCCGCGTTGAACTCCCTGGGCTGGACCCCCGACACCCCCGCCACAGCCACATCGATGCTGACCGTGCCCGTCCATCAACTGCAGCCGGGCGATCTGATCATTTCCGCCGAACCCTCCGGCGAGATCACCGTGCGACGCCACCACGCGGACGCTCCGCCGCTGCAACCGCAGCCGTCGCGCGCCCCGCACCCGACGCCGCGACAACCGGTCACCCCACCGCCCCGACCTCAACCGACTCGCCGGTCAGCCGCACGCTGAGCCCGCCTTCCGGACAAGACCGTCCGCGGGCTCGACCCACCACTTCGAAGGACACACCCTGGCCACCGCCACTCACCTCCACACCCTCCTCGCCCAACCCCTCTGTGCGCTGGGGGTTTTCATCCCGGCCGGCGTCCATGAGCCGGACGTCCAGCGCCGCCAGCTCGACCACCTCGCCCAGGCCGGGGCCGACCTATTCGAGATCGGCCTGCCCTGCGCGAACCCGGTCTTCGATGGCCACCTCATCCGATCCGCCTACCAGCGCGCCCTGTTCAAGGGGAACGTCCTGGACCGAACCGCCCGCGCCGTCGCACATGCCGCGTCGCTGCGGCCGACGGTGGTCATGACGTACTGGGACCCCGTCCGCCGCCACGGCCCTGAACGTTTGGCTCGCCTGCTCGCCGACGCGGGCGCTGCGGGGATCATGGTCGTCGACCTGCCCCGCGGCGAAGCGCTCCGCTGGCACCACGCTGCACACGACGCCGGCCTGAGCACGCCGCATCTCATCCCGCGCGCCACCGCGGACGCCGACCTTCCCGCCGCGGTCGAGGGTGCGTCCGGCTGGCTCTACGCCCCCGCGAGCAGCGGCCTCACCGGCTTCCAGGGGCCCCTCGACCTGGCGGCCCTCGAAGCCTTCACCGAGCGACTGCGTGTGGCGAGTCCGCTGCCCGTGGTCTCGGGGGTGGGCATCTCCAGCCCCGACCTCGCGGCCTGCGTGGCGCCTCTGGTCGATGCCGTCGTCATCGGCACGCCGATTGTCCGGGCCCTGCTGTCGGATCCGGCCCCGGCCGCCGCCGTGACCGCCGCGTTCGCCCAGGCCCTGCAGACCCGGATCGGCACGGCCCACGATGCCTGACTCCGCCGGCCTCCACGAGGCTCTCGATCAGATCGCGGCCGACGCACACGCGCTGCAGCAGTGCCTGCGCCGCACCCCCATCGCCTGCGCCCGGGTGCTGACTGCCCGGATCGTCGAGGCACATGCGCTCGCCGCCGCCGCGCTCCAGCTCTTCCTCGATCTGGAGCGGGAACCGGCGCGCGACCAGGCGCACCTGCTCCACCTCAACCATCTGGCACGCACCGCCAAGACCGCCCAGGACGCGAGCGCGGAACTGACCGCCGCGCTAGCGCGCGCCGTCGAGAACGAGTGCCGCCGGCGCGACGCCACGACAACTCCGCCCGTACTCCTGCGCCCCACACCGCAGCAGTTCGTCACCTCCGCCGCCGACCTGCTCGACGGGCTCCTGTCCCAGCCCCGAGAACAGCCCCGGCAGTCCGCCGCGCCCATGCCGCCGGCGCGCTGAAGCGGCCCCCATCCCTCACACCCTTCAGGACCGACCATCACCGAACAGCCCCAGTTCCGCGCCCTGTCCCTGGGCGCCGGAGTCCAGTCCAGCACCCTGCTCGCCTTGTCCGCCGAGGGCATCCTCCCCAAGGTCGAATACGCGATCTTCGCCGACACCGGATGGGAACCCCGCTCGGTGTACGCGCACCTCGACCGTCTGGAGCGCGAGATCGCCGCTCCGGCCGGCATCCCGGTCCTGCGCGTGTCCACCGGCAACATCCGCGACGACGCGCTCGACCCGGATCACCGGTTCGCCTCCATGCCGCTTTACATCCTCAACCAGGACGGCAAGGCCGGGATGACCCGCCGGCAGTGCACCGGCGAATACAAGATCAAACCAATAAAGAAGCAGGTCAGAGCCCTTCTCGGCTATCCCTACCCCGCCCGGATTCCTCGCGGGGTGTTCGTCGAGCAGTGGGTCGGCATCTCGACCGACGAGTTCCACCGCGCCAAGGACGCGGACGTGAAGTACATGCGCAACCGGCACCCGCTCATCGATATGGGCTGGTCGCGCACCGACTGCGTCCGCTATCTGTCCTCACTGGGCCTCGCCGACACCCCCAAGAGCAGTTGCCTGGGGTGTCCGTTCCACGGCAACGCGCAGTGGCGCCACATCCGCGACACCTCGCCCGAGGAGTGGGCGGACGTGGTGGCCTTCGATGCCGCCATCCGCCAGGGCAACGCCCGCGCCAACGCCTCCGGCAACCGCCTGCTCGGCCAAGCCTTCCTGCACCGCTCACGGATTCCCCTGGCCGAAGCGCCCATCGATCACGTCACCGCCGCCGAGTGGGCTGCCCTGCAGCAGGAACTGGGCAGCGACGAAGACGCCACCGTGCTGGAAGAGGGCGTCACCGACGGATGCTCGCCGTGGGCCTGCCGCGGCGACGCAGACCTGACCCGCGACGACTTCGGGCTGGCCACGTGATCGTGCTCGACCTGTTCGCCGGTCCGGGCGGCTGGAGTCACGCACTGACTGTCCTCGGCGTACGCGACATCGGCCTGGAATGGGACGAGTGGGCGTGCAAGACCCGCGCAGCCGCTGGGCAGTTGACCGTGCGCACCGACATCGCCGCCTACCCGGTGTGGCCCTTCCTCGGGAAGACCGCCGGGCTCATCGCCAGCCCGCCCTGCCAGGCGTGGTCGATGGCCGGCAAACGCCTCGGGCTTCTCGATCAGCCCCTGGTCCACCAGGCCGTCGCCGACCTCGCCACCGGCCGCGACACCCGGGCGAAGCTCCTGGCCGCCTGCCAGGACGAGCGCTCCCTGCTGGCCGCTGAACCCATGCGCTACCTCCACGCCCTCAACCAGCACGGCCAGCCCGAGTGGATCGCCATGGAGGAGGTCCCCGATGTGTTGCCGCTGTGGCGCCAGTACGCCGCGATCCTGCGCAGCTGGGGCTTCTCGGTCTGGACGGGGATCCTGAACGCGGCGGACTACGGGGTGCCGCAGACCAGGCGCCGGGCGATCCTGCTCGCCTCACGCACCCGTACCGCCGAGCCGCCTCCGCCAACCCATGCCAAGGTCGCCGAGCCGGAGGCGTTGTTCGGGCCGGGCCGCGCGCAGTGGGTGTCCATGGCCGAAGCCCTCGGCTGGGGCGCCACCGACCGCCCCGTGCCGACCGTGTGCGCCGGCGGCGGGCCGGGAGGCGGGCCGGAGCCCTTCCCGTCCGGGTCACGCAAGACCCTCAGTGACGCGCGCGACCGCGGAACCTGGAAGCCCCAGAGCAGCGTGGTGCTGCAGTCCCGCCGCGAAGGAGCGGGGTGGACTCTCCGCCACGGGGCGAGAGAGGACCGGCCGGCCCGCGCTCCCGTGCCGACGTTCACCGGGGAGGCACCCCGGTGGTCGTGGTCCCTGCGCAGCAACAACCAGTCCAACGCGACCGTCCGCTCCATCCAGGAGCCGGCCGGCACGCTCTTCTTCGGTCACCGCGCGAACGAATGCGTCTGGATCGCCGCACCCGCGCCCAGCGACACCAAGGACCAGCAGCCGGTGCCGGAGTCCATCCGGATCACGGCTGAAGAGGCCGGGGTGCTGCAGACATTCCCCGCCGGCTACCCCTGGGCCGGCAACAAGGGCCAGGTCTTCGGCCAGATCGGCAACGCCGTCCCACCCCGGCTCGCCGCCCATCTCCTGGCCCCGCACCTGGGCAAGACCCTGCATCCCGACGACTTCACTCTGGCCGCCTGATGGCTCACCGATCCGACCCGTACGAGGACGACTTGGACGACGTGCACGCGCCGCGCCCCGTGCACTATGCCGAGCAGTCCCTGCTCGGCGCGCTCCTCCTCGAACCCCACCGGCTGCACGACGTCGATGCCCTGGACTCCGGCCACTTCAGCAACCATGCCCACGGCGTCCTCTGGCAGGCGATGCGCGACCTTCCGCCGCCCGAGCCGGACACGCACCGCTCCAGTCCCGCCTGGCTGAACGCCGTGCTCGATGCGGCACGCCCTCACGCTCCCGGGCTCACCGCCTCCTATCTCCACACCCTCATCCAAGTCTGTCCCTGGCCCAAGCACGCGCCGACGTACGCGCGGATGGTCCAGGCCGATCACGCCCGGCGCACAGTGCTCATGCACGCCGAACGCCTCGTCCAGACCGCCACCGACACCACCCTGCCCAACCCGGTGGCCACCACCCTGGCCCAGGCCGACACGCTCGGCCAGTTCCTGGACACGCTCGCCGGACAGTTCGCCTCACACCCCGGCTCCCTGCCGCGCACCGTCGTACCGGTTATCCGGGCGGGACACCGCGGCGAGGAAGCCGTCGAGGAGGAACGGCTCCTCCTCGCCACGGCCACCGCGCACCCGGCAGAGCTGAACGACATGCGCTGGCTGCAGCCCGACGACTTCACCCTGCCCCTGCACGCCGCCCTCTGGCAGTGCCTGACCGCCCTGGTCCACAACGGGGAGCCCGTGGACGCCGTCACCATGCTCTGGGAGGCCCAGCACCGCGGACTCCTCGCCGACGGCCTCGACCCCCGCGACCTGATCGACCTGGTCTCCACACCCGTCGGCTCACCCGAATACTGGGGTGAGCGGGTTCTCCAACGCGCCCTGCTGGGCCGCGCAGTCGATGTCGGCACGCGCATCGCCGCCTACGCCCAGGACCCGGCCAACACCCCGCACCAGCTGATCACCGGAAGCCGCCGCGCCCTGGCCGACCTCACCACCCTGCGCACCCGCTGGAAACGCAGCACCAGCCCTCCGCCAGCGCATCGCGCGCCACGCGGCCCGGCCGTCTCACGAGCCGGCCCGCCGCCACGAACCACAGCTCCCAGCGCCCGAGCACTCCGATGACCCCACCTGCCCCGGCCGGCCCACGTCGGCCAGAGCCGTGAAACGAGACCAGATTGCCGAACCCCGCAGCAGACCTGCACCTCCGCCTCGACTTGCTCAACGGCCGCGCCAGCGCCGTCACCGCCACCATCACGGGCACCCCCACCCACACGGTGCGGGCCCTGCTCGCCCTTCACGGATTCGAGCCCCTCGACGACACGACGATGGTCATGGCCCGCATCGACCGCGAGGAGCCGCACTACGCCGACCAGACCGCACACGCCCTGCGCGCGGAAGGCGTCACCGTGGACATCACGCCCCGGCTCCGTGAAGAGATCAACACCGAATGGACCTGGGCCAACTACCCCATGCCCTGGTGCTCGCGCGACGAGATCCGCGAGGTATCCAACGACGCCCAGAAGATCTACGACGACATACGCTCCGGCCGCCTGGTCATCCACGCGCACGCCCACGACGGCTGGACCATCGTCGCCGTCGGCACCTACCGCGACGGCCCGAGCGTCCACCTCCACGGCGAGAACCACCTCCGCGTCGAATCCCTCCAATTCGATGCCCCTGCCGCAGCTATCGCCGAGTTCGAACGCCTCTACGGCGACGCCGTACGCCCCGGCCCCGCCCCAGCCACGGACACCGAACTCGAAGCCGAGCAGGCACGCAGCCCGTCGGCTCCCGAAAGCAAGGCCGCCGTCCAGCCACCCACGAGTACGGCCGACTCCGCTGAGATCCACGCAGACGGGACTGACCACGAGACACTCCTGAACGACTTCCTCGAATCCCACGGAACGTGGGAAAAGTGGCGCACCTGGTTCGACGACACCACGCACGCCGTCCACGAATCCCTCGTCCTGCGAGTCGAGTTCATCCACGAAGCCGACCCCGGCGATACCCAGTGGAAGATCGCGGCGTACGAGAGCCCGGTCGGCGAACGCCGGTGGCACGCCGCTGCGACCACCACCGTCCCCGTGGAGGTCATGCGGGTTCTGCTTGACAGCCTCGACTCCACGGATGCGGCCGAGATCGCGGCGGGCAGCAAAGTCGCGGAGGCCACCATCTGGCAGGCCACCCGCCCGTTGTTCGACGCCGGCTGGGAGCATGACGTCGACGGCCGCTTCATCCGCTGGCAGGCACCGGGTGATCGCCCCGGAGGCGTCCAGTTCGACGCCTTCGCAGCAAACATCCAGCAGTCCGACCTGCCCGTCTGGACCTTCTGGGGCGTCGGCAACTCCGACGGCCCGGGGTGGGCACTGCACTTCTCGACACACGCAGCCGCCACCGTGCTCCAGGACGTGGCCTTCTCGCTGGCCGACCGATACGCCGAACCGCCCGTCTCCACTGCGTGGCAGGGCCGCCTACGCAGCGCGTCCCCTGCTCCGCCCCCGCCTGCTCCTGGCGCGGCCAGGGCACGCTGACGCAAGCCGCCGCGCCCCGTGTCCGCGCCCTTGCGTACTCCTCGCCTGACGGGCGGGACGGGGATACAGCTACCACTGCGTACAGCAGCACGGTGCGCCTTCCCCGACTTCGAAAAGATCCACCTCGCCGAGATGCTCTGCGGGCACAACGCATCTTGCTGTGGGAGCTCAGGCCATCGCGGGATCATGTGGGGCAGGATGGGGTTCGAAGCGCCCCAGACGGGAGTGCTCGTGGATACCGAGCCGCTCCGCTTCGGGCGGACTCGGATGATGTGAAGGATTGCAGTATGGCCAGCGGCACCGTGAAGTGGTTCAACAGCGAAAAGGGCTTCGGCTTCATCGAGCAGGACGGCGGCGGCCCCGACGTCTTCGCCCACTACTCCAACATCTCCGCCAACGGGTTCCGCGAACTCGTCGAGGGCGAGAAGGTCAGCTTCGACGTCACCCAGGGCCAGAAGGGCCCCCAGGCGGAGAACATCGTCCGCGGCTGAACCACTCCGCCAACAGCATGTGGGGGGGGCCGCCCGCC